>JALXDT010000227.1 GCA_027070475.1 Candidatus Aminicenantota bacterium
ATTAATCCCTGTTCTTGTAACATTTTAAAATATTTACTGCCAGGAAAAGGAGTTGCAATAGTAAATTGCAGGGAAACAGGATCAAGTTCAAGAGCTAAATCATTAGTGGTTTTATCAAAAGCAATCTCTCTTTTACTGTATGTTGCAATAAAGCCTTTAAAGTTTGATAAAATCTCTTTTAAATAAATAGTTTAGTAAAATTTTGATTTTTAGAAATATAATGAAAGGAGGAGTTTATTATGAAGAGAAAAGTAGTGATTATGGGTGCTGCAGGGAGAGATTTTCATAATTTTAATGTTTTCTTCAGAGACAATGAAAATTATGAGGTCGTGGCTTTTACAGCTACACAGATTCCTGACATTGATGGAAGAGCTTATCCAGCAGAATTAGCTGGAAAACTTTATCCCAATGGTATTCCTATTTTATCTGAAGATGATCTTGAAAAGATTATCAAAGAGAAAGATGTTGATGATGTTGTTTTTGCTTACTCGGATGTTCCTCATGAATATGTAATGCATAAAGCCTCAATAGTTCATAAAGCCGGAGCAAACTTTATGCTTTTAGGACCTGACCAAACTATGATAAAAAGTTCAAAACCTGTGGTTTCTGTTTGTGCAATAAGAACAGGATGTGGAAAGAGTCAGACCTCAAGAAGGGTTGTTTCTATTTTGAGAGATAAAGGTAGAAAGGTGGCTGTAATCAGACATCCAATGCCATACGGAGATCTTTTAAAACAAAAAGTTCAAAGGTTTGCTACCCTTGAAGACCTTGATAAATATGATTGCACTATAGAAGAAAGAGAGGAGTATGAACCTCATATAAAGAATGGAGCAGTTGTTTTTGCAGGAGTTGATTATGAGGCAATATTAAGAGAGGCAGAGAAGGAGGCAGATATAATTTTATGGGATGGTGGTAACAATGACTTTCCTTTTTATAAATCTGATCTTGAGATTGTTGTGGTAGACCCACATAGACCAGGTCATGAATTAAAATACCATCCCGGAGAGACAAACTTTAGAAGAGCTAAAGTAATTGTGATTAATAAAATAGACACAGCATCATTGGAAAATATTAATATTGTAAGAAACCATATCAGAGAGATAAATCCTGATGCAATAGTGATAGACGCTGCTTCTCCTCTGTTTGTAGAAAATGGAGATATGATAAGAGGTAAAAAAGTATTGGTAGTAGAAGATGGTCCTACTTTAACCCATGGAGAAATGAAGTATGGTGCTGGAGTGATGGCTGCATACAAATATGGAGCTTCCGAATTAGTTGATCCCAAACCTTATGCAGTTGGCAGTATTGTGGATACTTTTAATAAATATACTCATATAGAGAATCTGCTTCCAGCTATGGGCTATGGAGAAAAACAGATAAAGGAACTTGAACAGACAATAAACAATTCCCATGCAGAATTAGTTATTGTGGCAACACCGATTGATTTAGGTAGATTAATTAACATAAAGATACCTTCTGTGAGAGTAAGGTATGAGTTAGAAGAGATTGGAACACCTACTCTTGAAGATGTTTTGAAAGATTTTTAATTTAACAAAGGTTAATAAATGGCTTATAAAAAGGCGGTTATAGCATTTGGAGGAAATGTAATACTTTCCCATAAAGAGAGAGGACTTCAAAGTGAACAGGAAAGAAATTCTAAAAGAGCTGCCAAAGACATAGTTAGTATTGTTGAAAAAGGTTATGACTTAATAATTGTTCATGGGAATGGTCCTCAAGTTGGCAATCTTTTAATTCAAATGGAAGAATCCTCTCATAAAATACCTCCTTTTACAATAGATGTGTGCGATGCTATGACAGAAGGGAGCATTGGATATATGATTGAACAGGCTGTAGTAAATGAGCTTAGAAAGAGATCTGTAGATAAAGAGGTTGCTACAGTATTAACTCAAATAATAGTTGACAAAAATGATCCCGCCTTTTTTAAGCCTACAAAACCTATTGGACCTTTTTATAATGAATTCAGAGCTTCTGCTCTTAAAAGGGAGAAAAAATGGGTAATGGTTGAAGATTCAGGAAGAGGGTGGAGAAGAGTTGTTCCCTCTCCGAAACCTATTGATATTGTCCCTAAAAGAGCATTAAGAACTTTAATTGATAATGGAGTGATTGTTATAGCTGCAGGTGGAGGAGGAATACCCGTTTATATTGACTCAAATGGGTTAATTAAAGGTATAGAAGCTGTAATTGATAAAGATTTCGCATCTTCATTGATTGCAAGAGAGGTGAAAGCAGATCTTTTTATAATTCTGACAGGAGTTGAAAAGGTATATATAAATTTTGGTAAACCAAATCAAAAAGAGATTAAGGTTATGAATATAGAAGAGGCTGAAAAGTATCTGAAAGAAGGGCAATTTCCTCCTGGCTCTATGGGACCTAAAATAAGAGCAGCTATAGAGTTCCTTAAGGGCGGTGGTAAAGAGGTTATTATTACCACTCCCGGTAAAGTTAAAGGAGCTCTTGCTAACAGAACAGGTACAAAAATCATAAGGGAAGGTTAGAATGAAGAAAGAAACGATAGACTTAACAATAAAAAAGGAAGAGTTAAAAAATATTAAAAGTTATCTTCTTGAAAAAAAATCACCCGTTCACATAAATGAACTCGCTCAGTATATTGGACTTGAAAGAACCAAACATTTAAGACAGCAAAAGATTAAAGTTTACGGTAGAAAGTATAGATACAATATCAATGATTTGATATACATGAAACTTGAAAATATGAAATTCAGGCTCTCAAAAAATAATGAGCTTGTTTACAATGGAGAAATTGTTTTTAGAGTTGTTAATAAAAAATATTCCCCATCTCTTGGTTATAGTCTCATGGAAGTTGATTATGAAGGTGAGGGAGAGTTTAGAAAAATAATAACTGTATTAAAAAAGAAAAAAGTAACAATTGAATTTCCAATTGCTGGGGATGATGGAGAAGAAGCTCCTTTTTATGAGGGAAAAGATCCCAGAGAAAATGAACCACCTTTACCTGAAAAGTATCTATTAAAGATCAGAGAAAATCTTGAGAAACTTTTAGGCGAGTCTAAGGATTTTTTGAATTGGGGAGATTACTGGATTTACAAAACTCAACTTTTTAAAATAAAACATCAGGAAGAAGTAAAGATAGTGAGGGAGCTTGAAGCAAGGAATGATTCTATTACAACAAAAGAAATAAAAGATGAGGTATTAAAAATTGATAAAAGGGAAGATATTGATGAAAATTTGATTCTTTTTTCAATCAATTATCATCTAACTTCCCATCAGAGTTTTGTTTGTGTAGATTATGCTGATTGGGGGAAATGGAATTTAAAGGAATTCTTTGAAAGTTTTAAAAAGAGTGAGCATATTTTTAAAAAGCCTAAAAAAGTTGATGATTTTGAAAAAAAGAAAAAGGAGGTAGAAAATTTAGCTAAGGAATTTCTTAAAAACTCAAAGAAGAAATTAAAAATTGACACAAACCCATTACTTTTAAGAGAAGTAGTAAGCGGAGCTTTTAAATTAACAAAAAAAGAGCTTAATTTAATAGGAAATAAAAGAGAGATAATTATAAGAGACAAAGATTCGGGAGAAGAGTTCAAAGCCTTTGTTTTCCACTATGAAAAATATATTTTAGGACTAAAAAAGTATTTTAAGGTCAATCACATTGTTCCAGGGGTTTCCCTTGTCTTGAAATTTGATGGAGAGAGATATTACATCGATTCTATAGAAGAAAAGAAACCATCTAAGGTTGTTGTTTTTGATTATAATGAGGATAAAAAACAGTTTTTTGAAAAAGCAAATACTACTGTATATTATAGAATTTTCCCTTACTTTAAAATATCAAGTGGAGAATTGGAAAAACTTTATGAAGTTACGGAAGGAAAAACTGTTTTATCCAGCTTAAGACATATTTTTAATGAGTTTGGAAAAGATAGTGGTCAATATAAAGAGTTGCACTATCTGAAAGCATTCCATCTTTTAAATATTCTTTTTAATGTTTCACTATCGGATACAGTTAAACTTCTTGTTGGAAATAGTGAGTTTTTTGACTCTGAAGAGAACCCTGGAATTTTTATTCTTGATACAGAAAAGATGAAACAAAGAGAAGAAGAGGAGAGAAAAGCTCAACTTGAAAAGGAACTTAAAGAAAAGAAGGAAAAATTGGAAAAGGAGTTAAAACAATTAAGCTCTAAAAAAGTAGGAAAAGAAGAGAAAGAGTCTACTCCCAGAGATGATATAGAAAGACAAAAAGAAAAAATAGCCAGAAGACTTCAAAAAATAAAATCAAAGGGGATAGTTGAGCCTATTCATGAAAAGGTGCCTTTAAGGAAAAAAGTTAAAGAAGAAAGAAAAGTAGAGGAAGCAAAGAAGATTAGACCTGTAAAGGAGGAAAAAGAAGAAAAGGTTGAGATTAAAAAAGTAGAAAAAGTTGAAGAGAAGATAGAAAAAGTAGCTCCTTCCAAGAAAAAAGAGGCACCAGAGAAAAAAAGTATTAA
Organism: Candidatus Aminicenantota bacterium; assembly: GCA_027070475.1. Lineage (GTDB taxonomy): Bacteria > Acidobacteriota > Aminicenantia > JAMOAD01 > JAMOAD01 > JALXDT01. The sequence continues at coordinate 4,479 of JALXDT010000227.1, forward strand.
AGAGAAGAAGTTTGTTACAAAGAAAAAAGAAAAACCTAAGCCAACATTTGTCGAACCAATAAAAGAAGAAAAAGAGTCTGGTGAAAAGAAGAAGAGGAAGAAAAAGGTAAAAACTACAGTAGCAAAGAAAAAGAGTGCAAAGAGAATTTTAGAGGAAGAATTAGAATTAAAAGAAGCAGAAAAGGAGGCCATGGAAGCTGTAAAGGAAGAAATTGCTGTTAATATAGAATCTAAGAAAAAACATATAGATGAAGAAACCACTGTTGTCTATAG
>JALXDT010000228.1:0-4045 GCA_027070475.1 Candidatus Aminicenantota bacterium
TATATAAGGAGGTTATAATGAAGATTGCTTTTACTTCCGATGAAAAGAATGGTCTTGAAAGTACAATGAGTTATCATTTCGGGCATTGCCCCTATTTTATAATAGTGGAAATAGAGGGAAACAAGATTTTAAAGGTTGAGAGCATTGAAAATCCTCTGGCAGAATCTCACAATCCCGGAGAGCTTCCAAGTTTTATGAAAGAGCTTGGAGTGGATATTATTGCCACAGGAGGAATGGGCCCAAGAGCTCAGGAGTTTTTCAAACAGTTTGGAATCAAACCAATTATAGGCGCTTACGGAAAGGTGAAAGATGTTCTTGAAGAACTTGTGGGAGAGAAGATTGAAGTTAATGAGGGTAAGGAAATTTCCGATGGAACCGGACATCCTCACGAGCACATTCCTATAGATAATGTTGAAGATGAAATCAGAAGATTAAAAATGGAGGTGGCTGAACTGAGAAAGGAGATAGCTGAGATTAAATCACTATTAAAAAATAGATGAAAAAAACTGGTTGTGCATTTAAAATCAGGACTTGGGATATTCTTGAAAGCTCTGTGCTCGCATTATTGCTTAAAAATCCGGCCCATGGATATTCTTTGATAGAAAAAATATCAGAGTTCGGTATTTCACCTTCATTGTTGGATCAAGGGGTGATTTATAGGATTTTGAGAAATCTTGAATCAAAGGGTTTTATTATTTCTGAGTGGGAGACAGAGGGAAGCGGAGCCGCTAAAAAGGTTTATAAGATCACAGACAGAGGAAGAATTTTTTTAAAAGAATATGTAAAGAGTGAAAAAGAAAAATTGAAATCCTTGAGCAGGATTATGAATAAAATTGAAGAAATATTAAATAGTGAGGAAGTAGAAGATGAGAAAAAAGATTCATAGCATGCTTTTTATTTCCATGTTTTTATTTCTTTTAGCTCCTGTTTTTCCTCAAAATTATGTCTATTATTCAAAATATTCTTTAAAGCATAAACTCGATGATTCATTTACAATCAAATTTAATGCTAATATAAAATTCAAGCATTATTACAATTATTATAGAAAAATTTATGGCGGAATTTCAAAGAAATTGAATAAAAATTTTAAAATAGGATTTTTTTATGCTATAAAAAGCAAGGAAAGTGAAAACTGGAAGATAAAGAGCTACATTTTTCCCCAATTAACATATATAAAAAGGGTGGGAGATATTGAAATTGAAGATAGGAATAGAGTTGAATATTTTTTCTCATCAAAAGATTATAAATACAGAAACAGGTTGCTTTTTGCATATCAATTGAACAAAAAAACAGAGCTTTGGTTTGGTGAGGAAGTAAGATATTTTTTCAAAGATAAAAGAATAGGAAAAAATGAGTTGCTTTTAGGTATAAAGTATAGAATTGTAAAGAAGATTAGCCTTGATCTTTTCTATGATTATAAAAGTGAAAGAGAAAATAATGTTTGGGTTAATACAAATGTTTTCGGCACTAAAATAAGTTTCTTAATATAGGAGGAATTATGAAAGAGCTTGATAATTTATTAAGGTCAATGGACCTTGAATTTTTCGGGAATGGAAAACACAAAATAAAACCATCCTGCCATCTTACCTCTGAGAATGCAATCTTTCTTGATGTAAGGAGTAAAGAGGAGTTTGAAACTCTTGCCATAAGCCTTTATCATCATATTCCAGTTGTCAATATACCTGTTTGCGAAATTCCCGATAGGATTGATGAAATACCAAAAGACAAAAAGATAGGAATTTTCTGTTCCAGCGGTACGAGAGCCACAATGGTTTATGTATATTTAAGACTTCATGGCTTTCCCGCTGATGATATAAAAATTTTAGAGGGAGGATACTCCGCTTTGATCCCTGAGCTTACTCCCGGTAAAATATTAAATCAAATAATTTCTAATAGGAGCCCAAAATGATTTTTTTGGGGATAATACTGTTTTTTATTGCATTGATACTTTCCATGTTCGGCAAAGGTGGCGGTGAATTTTATGTTCCTATCTTTTTAACCGCCGGAATAAGCTTTCATCTTGCTGCTACTACCTCTCTTTTTATTTTGATGGTTTCCGGTTTAACTATGACACTTGTATATCATAGAAAAGCTTTGATAGATTGGGGGACAGGTATTGCAGTGATAGCTACATCTGCTTCGGGAGCTTTTGTGGGCGGTTACATATCCGCTGACATAAAGCCAGTGTATTTAAAAGTTTTATTTGCTGTTTTATTGTTGATATCAGCATACTTTCTTTCAAAACCCGAAAAAGAGCAATCAAAATTCTTTATGATAGGCCCCTTGTGGAAAAGAAAGTGTTGTGATGAAACATATACCTTCCCCGTTCTTGTGGTTTTGCCAACGATTTTTGTAATAGGTTTTATGGCTGGAATGGTGGGAATCTCCGGCGGGGGACTTATAGTTCCTCTTTTAATAATCTTGGGAGGTATGCCATTAAGAATAGCTTTTGCCACAAACTCCGTAATGGTTTTATTTTCTTCAACAATGGGTTTTTTAGGGAGAGGTTTGAGCTCTGGCGTTGACTGGAAGTTTGCACTTACAATGGCTGCTTTTGTTGCCACAGGTGCTCTTATAGGATCTCACTTTTCCACAAAAGTTAAACTTAAACACCTTAAAAAGATTTTTGTCTGGATTCTGATAATTGCAGCTATCTGGATGATCTTAAAGGTTTATATTTGATTAACTAAAAATCTTCGACAGAATAAAGTTTGTAGAAACCCTTCAAACTCTTTTTTACTGTCTCATTTGCGGATATAATTAAAACCGAGTTCCTAAGAAACTGGTTCGTAAGTGTTGTTATGCTTTTCTTTTTTGTTTTTAAAAGTATGTATCTCAGGTCAAAATATTTCAGTTTTGAATAATTTTTGAAGAAAAGATACTCTTTGTAATATTCTTCCAAATTTTGCCAGAGAATAAATTTTTTACCTATAAAACTTGTGATGGCATCATTGTATTCAATCTTTGTCGGAAAATTTTTTCTCAAAGATAGTTTAAACTTATTCAGATCTCTCAAAAATGAGGAAATTTTCAGAGAATCACTTATTTCAAATTGAATGGCATAAAAGCTAATGTTTTTATAAGTTTTTAAATAAGATTGGGGTAGAGGCAGCCCTCTTTCAGCAAAATAGATGTTTGCCCTTGCTCCGAAGTATCCGTTTATCAAATGGGTAAAAAATTCTATGCTGTATCTGTTTTCATCCATTACTCCCGGTAAAAAAGATGCAAGAGTAACAACAGCCCTTTTCCCCTTTTTTTCAATTAAAACATTATCTCCCTTTTTAAATTCCGGAATATTTACCCTGAAAACAGGTTTTTTATCCCATTTGAAAAACCTTATAGATTCTTTTATTTTTTCAGGTTTCACTGAACTGAGTATTATCATTTCTGTGTTCGAGGGGAGTATATTCTTTTCATAGTATTTTCTTACTTCTTTTTTACCTATTTTATCTATAAAGTATAAATTGTAAGGTTTGGAATACGGATTTCCCCTTCCTAAAACAAAAAAACCTATATTTTTCCTTATTAAGGTAATTATATCTCTTCTGTCTTTGATTATTTCTTCTTTTAATCTTTTCTTTTCAATATCTATGTCTTTCGGATAAAAATAGGGGGAAGACAGACAGCTACTCAAACATTGTAAAAAATTTTCTAAATTTTTTGTCGGTAAAGATGCAGAGATTTCAATTTTTTCAAGATCAGTGTTAATTTTTAATAAAACTCCGTTTGTTGCAAGAACCTTTTTGACTGAATTGGAGGAATATCCTTCTCCTCCTTGAAAAAGGGATCTTATGGTAATCTCAGCCACTCCTCTATATTTGTAATTTGAATCAATTTCTCCAGAATTTATTATTAGGACAACTTTTGATAACCTCAGGCCTGAAATATAAAAATATTTTATTCTAAAACCATTTGTAAAATAAAAATATTTAGGCTTGATAATATTTTTGGAGAATAAAGAACCACTAATCCCCATTAAAATTAGCAAAAGTGCAATGATTTTATTTTGCTTCAATTTTTATACCTCTATTCTTCAAAAGTTTAT
>JALXDT010000228.1:4055-4743 GCA_027070475.1 Candidatus Aminicenantota bacterium
CTCTATAAAGATCAAGTTTGTTTATTCTCAACAAAGTAAAATAAAATTTGTCTTTAAGAAGGACTTTCCCGGATAAATCGTAATATTTACCTATTTCAGCAAGCATTCTATCTTTCATCTGGAAAGCAGAGAGAAGCTCAGTTAAAAGATTATTTAATGAAACCTTGAAGGAATTATCATCTATTCCGCTGGATGTTAGTTTGTTAACGGTATAGTCCAGTATGTATTTGCTCTTAAAAACATTAAGCTTTCTTGTATCATATATTACTGAATAAAGAATGGGTTTTTTACCTATGAACCTTAGTCTGACATCAAATTTAGAAGATGCCGGTAGTTTTTTCAGAATTTCACCGTTGAGTGAATACTCTATTGTTTTGACAAATAATCTGTAAATTAAATACTGCTTTAAGCTTGTGGGAGGGGGAAGGATAAAGATTTTAGAGTAAATATAATTATTATTAACAGGAGGAATCAGAAAGTTTTTCTTAACAGGTAAGATTTTAATTTCTTCTTGTTTTTGCAATGATTTTGATTTAACAAGTTTTGAAAAAAAAGAGTAAAGCTGTTTTCTTAAATTTTTAGTTTCAAAAGGGCCAATGGTAATAATAGTTTTTTCAGAAGGCTTAAACTTGGTCTTATAAAAATTCTTAACATCTTCTAATTTAATTTTCCTTATATTATCTATTAC
>JALXDT010000229.1 GCA_027070475.1 Candidatus Aminicenantota bacterium
CAACCCATAGGCGGAGTTAAAGCAAGATTCTTAAATTTCTGAGAAAAACCCAAAACTGTAAACAAAACAATAATAAAAAAAAACATAAACTTTCTTTTCATAAAAACCTCCTGTATTCTTCTTTTACAATATTTTTTAATCTTAAAAGTCCCAATCCATCAACAAGACTCTTTCCTGTTTGAGAGTGTTGCTCTCTAAGGCTGAAATCATATTTTAATTTTCTGATTAATTCAAGAAAATAATCAATTTTAAAATCAAAAAGATTGCCTCCAGAAAACCCAAAACCTTTCTCCAAAAAGCTCTCAACAGTAAACTTTTGGTAGTGATCTTTATAAAAAAGAATTGAAGGTGTTCCTGTAGCAGCTGCTTCGTAAAAGGAAATTCCCCCGGAAAGTATAGCAATATCTGCTTCATAATACTTTCTCGGGATATAACTTCCATTAACCACAATATGAACTGATGGAAAGCTCTTCTTAAACAATCTCCTCTCCCTGTTAGTTTTACCAAAACCCCAGCTTGCCACCACAGAAAACCCCTCTTTGAGTAAAATTTCAGCAAATTTTCTTAAAATATTCACATCAAACCATCCACCTAAACTTATATATACCTTTTTAGCTCTTTTTCTAATCTTTTTTCTTGCTTTATTAAAATGCCTGAATTTTGTTTTTAAAAGAAAGTATCTGGGGCCTAAAAAATATTTAACTCCCTCCTTTTTCTTATAAGGAATTAAGTTTTTGATATGTCCGTCAAAAACAAGATCTGAATAAATCTGTGATAAGCCCATATCATTTATTGAAAGATGAGCAAATGCAAACTTTTTAATATCTGACAGAGAATCATGCTCTTCAGGAAATCTTAAATCAGTAATAAGAAAAATTTCATTGTTTTTCAAATCATCATATTTAACAATCTTTACATCTGCTTTTTCGTAAAATTCTATACTCTCACTATCTTCTGCATAAAAATAAACAGGAAATTCACCTTTTAGAATATTATAAATAGAGAGACTTCTGTTGAGATGACCTGATCCAATCCTGCTTCCTCCCTCTGCCCATAAAATAATCATTTTACTATTTCAGAAGGAAAAACCAACCTTACCTTATACTCTTTTAAAATAGAGGATACTTTATTTCTCAAGACATCAACCGTGGTTTTATTTGGATGACAGATACCTATAGCTTCCCCTTTATGTTGAGCTATTGAAAACAGATGTTTAAAATTTAAAATAGTAATCTTCTCATTCTCATTATCAAGGAAAACATCTCTGATACCGGCTCTTATTCCCATCTTTTTAGCTAATTCATAGGCAACTGTTTTTGCTGTAGTTTTACTATCCACAAAAAATTTATTTCTCTCCTTTAGAACCTTTAATACAACCTTCATCTTATTTCTATATTGAGTAAAAAGAGAACCTGTATGATTGTTAACACCAACAGCATCCGGAACAAGATCAAGATACTCTTCAGTAAAGTTTCTTATAACTTCATCTCTCATATTGACAAGTAGAAAACCTGTCAAATCCATTCTATATCCATTCTTTTTCACAGGTTCCATAGGAAGGTGAAGCATAATCTGCTTGTTAAATCTCTTTCCAATTTCTGAAGCATAATCTCTATATGTTGAATTTGGCAAAATTGAAATGGCAAACTTATACTTTATACTTGACAGCTTTTTTAAAACCTCTTTGCTGTTTCCAATATCATCTATAATTATGGAAACCTTCGGATATTTTACTCCTATCTTCTTCTCAACCTTTTGAATCTTTACAACAATTTCCGCTACCAGATATTTATTTTTAAAAAGATACCAAATAATCTTGTTCTCTGAAACCTTCTTTAACTTGAGAATAATTTCTTTTCTTCCTGAAAATACTTTCATTTTTTCAAGAATAAGAGGATATTCACTCTCTTTTAAAAGTATATTAAACTGAGTATAATTTTTTAAAGTCTCCTCCGAAAAACTTACATTGCTTAAAAAAAGAAAATCCTCAACAAGAACTTTTACCTCTTTAGCAAATTTCTTTTTATCCTTCTTTTCTCTCTTTTTTGTTTGCTTTACTTCTTTTTTATCCTTTTCAGAGGGAAATGTATATGGTGTATAAACTCTTTTTAAACTATTTTTTTCAGCTCTTTCCCTATCATATTTGGAAAGATATGCAGTTATAAGAATAATTGCTAATAAAATTATTAAAGAACCTATAATAAGAACTATTTTATCATTACTTTTTTTCTTTTTTCTTCTTCCCATTTAAAAATTTCTCCGGATTGATTAAAAATTCATCGATTTTTTCATTCTTGATTAAAATATCTGGTTTTACACCTTTCTTATAAAGCTCTTTAATTATTCCACTCAGGACAATAAATTTTGTTCCATCCTTAAAATCAATCGGGTACATTAGCCCGCACTCTCCCGGTGTTTTTTCGCCAACAATCAATGTACCTGCTTTCTTCGCTATATATGAGAAAATTTCAGCCTCCTCTATTGTTTGATAATCATTAATAACAATAAGTTTTTTGAAATTTAAGAATTTTATAGGTTTAATTAAAATGCTTTTTGGCCCTCCGTTCAATTCAAATTTTACAGTCACAGGTTTTTTTATAAAATACTTCACAAACTTAAATACAGAGTGATTTGGTATATAATAAAGATAACGAAGATCAAGCAGAACTTTTTCTTTTCCCTTAATCTTCGAAATCAAATTAGAGATAACCTTATCATCATTTAAAAACAGAGGCCTCACAATAGTCCACTCTCCCTTTTCTACAATCTGGTATTTTAATGGAAGAATCTTTAAATTTATCTTAATCCTCTTTCTCTCCTCCCCTCTCATCAATACTACTTTTTGTACTTTTCCCGGATTATCAACAAGCATCCACTTTACTACAGTATATGGAAGATTAAAGGTAGATTTACCATTTATTATTTTTATTATATCCCCTTTTTTGACCTCTTTATCCAAAGTTTTCAAAACATTGGTAACAATAGGAAAACCATACTGTTTTATAAACTTAACTCCGGAATAACCCATGGAATTGATATTATTAAGTTTCTCGGATTCTTCTCTGTTAAGATAAGAGGATAAAAAGTCAAGAGATTCTCCCATTTTGAGCAAAGCTCCTTCAAAAACCTTATCAGGGGAAACTTCATCAACATACTTTTCTTTTACCAGAGCTGCCGCATGAGCAACCATTTCTATACTATCATAGGTCGCCTCTTTCTTTTTGAACAGATTTTTATTAAAAGCCAAGAATGTTGCTGCTCCTATCAATAAAAAAGCAATCGAATAAAAATATAAATTCCTTTTTTTCATTTTCTTTTTCTCCTCTTCTTTTTAGATCTTAACCACTTTAAAGGATTTAAAGGAGTTATACCTTTTCTGATAGAAAAATATAGAGAATTAAACTCTCTTATTCCGGTATTTCCAGTTACTCCAATAACCTCTCCTTTTTTTACGAGATCATTAACCTCAACAAAAATATCTTTCAGATGGGAGTAAAGGGTATAGTACTTTCCCGGATGTTCAATAATAACAGTATTTCCATAAGATTTTACATAACCTGAAAAAACAATAATTCCATCATACACAGATCTCACCTTCTCAAGATCCCTATAGGGTTTTATTTCAATCCCATTGGATTTCAACCTTATATTATACTTCGGATGCTTTTTTATTCCAAATCTCTCTACTATTTTTCCTCTAACAGGCCAGATAAGTTTTCCCTTAAAAGAAGAGAGTTCACTAATATTTTTAATTGAGGGCTTTTCAACACTTTCTTCTTTCTTGATTATATGAGTAATCTTTTCCAGCTGCTTTTTCTTTTCCTTCAAAAGGTTCAAATAATTTTTCTTTTTCTTTAGAATCTCTCTTACCTTTCTCTTTTTCTCATTTTTACTATTTAAATAAAGAGTCCATGCTCTCTTTCTCTCATTGAGTATTCTTTCCTCTTCCTTTTCCTTTTCCTTTAAAAGCTTTTTTTCTCTCTCTACCTCCTTAATTAACTCTTTATAGATACTATATTGTTTATAGACCCTATCAGATACTATTTTCAAGAGGTTTAAATTCTCAACAACAGAGAGTAAATCCCTCCCGGCAAAGTATAGTTCCAGCAAATTAGTATTTCCATTCTCATACATAAGGACAAAGGCTTTTTTAAGGTTCTTTTTGCTTTTTTTAAGCTCAAGATTCAGAGAATCTATCCTCAGCTCAATATCCTTTATATCAGCTCTAATTTTTGAAAGCTTATACCTTATATATTTAATTCTTTTTTCAGCACTTAAAATTTTTAAATCAATTTGTTCAATTTCAGTTAAAATATCTTTTGCCTGAAAGTTTAAAGACTCAATAATCTTTGTAAGTTTCTCTATCTCTTTTTTTAATTTTTTTACATCTTCCTGAGAAAAAATAGGAAAGCTCAAAAAAAACACAAAAATAAATAATAAAATTTTTTTCATTTATTTTTTCTCAGAGTGAAAATAATTCCACCAATACTACCCAATAAAATCATAAAAATTAAATCCACAGTGGAAAATGCAACAGCTGCCGAAGGAGAGGCTCCTAATCCTTTAAAAGCTTCAACCAAACTTATATCTCTTAAACCAATTCCATTAATAGAAATTGGAATAATCAGGATAATAAGGATAATCGGGATAAAAACAAAATAGTTAAAAAATGAGATTTTAAGATGAAGAGCCAATCCGATAAGATAATAATGGATTATAAC
>JALXDT010000230.1 GCA_027070475.1 Candidatus Aminicenantota bacterium
GAAAATATTAACAGATAAGCTTATTAATTTCAATGTTCCTCTCTGTGTCAAAAATAATCTTTTAATTTTCATAGAGTGCTAATCTTTTATTTATAACAAAAATAAAATAAGCTCGTATAATTACCATAACAGATAATAGAGGAGGTTTAAAATGAAAAGACTTTTTATGATAATTTTGTTTTTCCTTGGAAATATTCCTGTTTTTGCTGAGGAGGAAGAAACTCTTTCAAAAGGATTGGAGGTTTGGAGTTTAATGGGATTTTTTGAGGTAGGTCTTATACTTCTTTTTTTAGGGCTTTTGCTTCATCTTGCCAATCTTTATTATTATAGAACTTTATCAAGTTTTAAAATAAGATTAAGCGGAGAAAATTTCGGAATAGTTTTTGTTCTTATAAGAGATATTGCTCTTTTTGCGGCTTTTGGGATAGGTGCACTTTTAATAAACCCGGATATATTTGGTGATGTGAAAATTGCTCTACCTTTTGTACCATTGGGAACAATTATTCTGGGACTTGCCCTTTATGTAAAGCTCTCAAAGGATATTGAAAGGGACTGGAAGTCAAGAAAAATTTTTACATGGTTGCTTTCAACAGCTGCTTTCCTTCAATATTTTGGATTTATATTTATTATGGAATCAGCTCCGGAGGCTTGGGTAAATGCAGGTCATGCAGGGAATTTCTGGATGTTTTTAAAAAGTTTGAGGTCAAATTTAAATCCATCTCTTTCAATGTGGACCTTTTATATACTATTTCCAGTTCTTCTGATTGTTTTTATTATGCTCCTTTCTGCCGGACTTTCAAGAAAAAATTGGGAGGAAAAGGAAAAATTAGATATAAAAAAATAGTGTCTCTCTTGTTCTATATATAAGGAATAAAAGGGCTATACATTAATTTGTTTTTTATGATATCCTTAATATGAGGTTTTAATGAAAAGGAGTAAGTTTTTTTATTTAAAGTGGGGGCTTTATCTGTTTTTTGCATTCGGCATTATAGCATATGTAATTGTTGCTTTTATATTCAAACATTCAGGGTTAATATGGGAACTTGAATTTTCAGTGTCCCTTGCCGGGCTTATAGGTATAGGAACAAATACAATCGCAATTGAAATGCTCTTTCATCCTGTGGAAAAGACAGTATTCGGAAGACAGGGGATTTTGCCAGCTAACAAGGAGAAAATAGCCGAAAGCCTTGCAAAAACTGTAAGAGAGAGGATAATCAATGAGGAGACAATATCAGAATACCTTAATAATGAGGATAAGTTAAAGCAGCTTTCCGAAAAAATAGTGGGCTTTTTTAAAGATTGGTTGAAAAAAGAGGAAAATCAGGAGAAGATCAGAGGATTCTTAGAATCTCTTGTGAAAAGTGAAGGAAAAGAGAAGCTTTTTAAAGAAATAGAAAAATTTTCGGAAGACCTGCTTGTTAAATATTTTTCCTCTGAAAATTTCAGTTTTTCCTCAATCTTTAAAAAAGCAAGAGTATTTTTCAAACAAAAGAGAGAAGAAAAAGATCCTCTATTTGATAAAGCTATAAGATTATTAAAAGAGATTATAAATGAACTTATCTCTGAAAATTCCGATAAAATAGCAAATTTAATCAATGAGATCATAGATAATTTCATTGAATCCAAGAATATAGTTTCTCGTATCCTAATGGGACTGGGAAGATCAATTTTTGTATCTGAAGAAAGTGTGAAAAAATTTGTAAAAGATAGTCTTAATGATAGGAATAAGGTTGGGAAATTGGGTGATCTTATGGAAGAAATACTTCCGGACCTTGATAGAATTCTTAACAAAGAAAAGAATAGAAAGAGGCTTGCGGAAATTTTTGAAATCTCAAAGGTAAGGTTATTTGTGTATTTAAAAGATAAAGAGCTTAAAAAGCTTATCGAAATGGCAGAGAAAAAATTTGACAAAATAATTAATGAGAGCAAAGAGTTTGAAAAATTTTTCTCAAAGCTTGATTCTTTTATTATCTCTTCCCTTGAAAAAATAGCAGATTATTTTAAAGGATATTCTGAAAAAGGGAAGATAAAAGAGCTTCTTGTAAAGTCTGACATAGGGGGAACAGTTTATCGTATAGTTAAAACAAATATTTTAAAACAGGATATGGAAGAGTTTGAAAGAATGATGAAAAAAATAATGGGGGAAAATTTAGCCTATATTGAGGTTATAGGTGGATTTTTGGGAGCTTTTATCGGATTGGGCTTGTTCTGGAAACCTATACTATTAATAGCTCCATTACTTATTGGTGGGTTTTTGATTTTTGAAAAATTGCTTACCAATATAAGTAAAAAAAGAGCTGGTATTTAATACCAGCCCTTTTTATCTTAAATTTATCTTCAGCTAATTAAATTCCTGAGCCTATTTCTTCTGCTATTTCAGGAAGACCTAAAATTGTAAGTTTGGTTTTTGTGGGAACGCCTTCTTTTGACCACCCTCTTGCCATATAATAATCATCAAGCATTTTTTGAAGCTCTTCCTCTTTAATATATGAACCTGCTGATGGGCCTTTAGGAATAGGATCATGGGTAACTCTATATGGTAAAGTATCATCCTTTCTGCTGAATCCTGCTTTTACATTGTAAGCTTTTTGGATATTATAAACTCTCTCTCCTACTGTCATCATATAGTTTTCATCAGCCCAATCCCATCCTGTTATAGCTTTTAGATAAGGAACAAATCTTTCAAGGAAGAACATATGCCTTGAGAATTTACAAACTCCGACTATATCATATAAAGTCATAAGATTTTCGAGAGAAGCCACTTCAAAGCCTTTCCAGTCAGCAGACAATCTGTCAACATTCTCATATTTCCACCAGCTCCCCACCAATTCAAGTCCGTAAACTCCCGCAGTAAGATGGCAAGCACCTCTCACGGATACTGCAAAAGCCAATCCCAATCCTTTGATTCCTCTTACATCGTATGCAGGAAGTTCAAGCCCTTTTACATGGATAGCAAATTTATAGGAATCCTTTCCTAATTTTTCAGATGCATACTTGGTTCCATTTATAAGGAGTTCTCCTACCTTTCCTTCCTTTCTTCCCATTTTTTCAAGCACAGCTATCGCAGCCTTTCCATCTCCAAACTTTAACTCTATTCCATCAAGGTCTTCCTTTGTCAAAAGCCCTTTTTCAAAAGCCTCCATTGCCCAGCCAATTGTTACACCTGCTGAAATACCGTCAAAGCCCATTCTATCTGCAATCTCATTAAGCTTAATCAAAACCTCTGCATCATCTATCTCAAGAGCCCCTCCCAGAGAATAGATAATTTCATATTCAACTCCGTCTATCTTTGTTCCAGCATATTCTCCCTCTTTAATTTCAAGAATTCTTCCACAAGGCTTTGTACAATTAGGACAGGGGTTGTGTTTAACCATATATTTTGGAGACCAATAGTAGGGATCTATTTGAGAAAGTTCTCCCTCTTTTAAATTATCATAAACACTCTGAAAGTATCCCCATTGAAAGTTTCTTGTGGGAAAAGTTCCTCTCTCTGTATTCATCCAGCTGTAAAATTCTCCAGAGCCATAATCCATATCAGCTTTGGTTGCTGGATGTTCTCTTATTATTCTATTATACTCAGAGATAAGCTTCCTTGCAGCCTCTTTATCTTTTAGTTCAACCTTTCCTGTTCCTTCACAAACAATAGCTTTTAATTTCTTTGAACCGAAAACTGCTCCTGAACCTCCTCTTGCAGCCTGCCTCATATCAAAATCTATCATTGCCATATAGCTGAGATTTTCTCCGGCAGGACCGATAACAGCAGTGGATGCTTTTTTACCGTATCTCTCTTTTAAAATATCTCTTGTCTCATAGGTATCCTTACCCCAGAGGTCTGAAGCATCTTTAATCTCAACAACATCATCTTTTATGTATATATAGACAGGTTTGTCGCTTTTACCCTCTATGATAAACACATCATAACCTGCTTTCCTCATCTGAACACCCATTTCAGCTCCGACATTGTTTCTTCCAAATGTTCCAGTTAAAGGGGATTTGAATGAAAGAGCAGTTTTTGAAGCTGTTGGAAATCCTGTTCCCACAAAAGTTCCAGGGGCAATAATGACTTTGTTAGCTTCGCTTAAAGGATCAACATCTGCGGGGACCTCATTGTATAAGATTCTTGTTGTAAAACCCAATCCTCCGAGATATTTTCTCGCAAACTCTTCACTTATTTCCTCTTTAGATATCTTACCGTTAGATAAATTGATTCTTAAAATTTTTCCACCATATCCAAACATTATTTCCTCCTTAATATATGATTGATTTATAACTAAATATTTTATAAGTACTGCTTTACAAAGTCAAGAATATTTATGATTTTGAAAGATAATATCTATTTTTTGCAGGATGTATTATCTATGTTATAATTTAATATGAAGAAACTGCTTTCAGTAATAGTTTTTATCTTAATTTGTTTTAATTTAATGATTTCAATGGAGAAAGATTTTGAAAAAGGGGTAATCTTCAAAAAAGATAATGCCTTTTTCTACGAAATTTCTCCTTATTCCGTACGGATTTACAAAAACAAGGAAAAACCGATTTTTCAAAGAAAGATAGAGTTAAAAAGTAGAGAAATATTTCTTTCAGTGGAATGTTCCAGAAACTATAATTCTTTTTTTGTTTTTAAAGAAAGAATGATTACAAAAGGAAAATACTCACTTTTAATTGTTATTGGTGATAAATCCATTAAAATTATAACACAATCTTCTCCCTTCTAT
>JALXDT010000231.1 GCA_027070475.1 Candidatus Aminicenantota bacterium
TTGAAAATGCTCCTGCCTTTTTTGATGTGTATGAAGTCATAAGGTAAATTACAAAATAAACTATACCAACAAAAATCATTGTTCTCTTTTCTTTTGATAAACTTAGAAGTAAAGGCACAAAAAGAGCATACGATTTTAAAAGAGGTTGTATATAATCCTTTGTGCCTTTGTAAAGTCCGCTGAAAACAGAAGAGGTTAAAAGTGCCTTTAAAACAAGCTTGTCTTTAAAAATTGAAATAAAAGCTTTAGTGGTTTCGACAGCTCTTTCAAACATCTCTTTAAAAAATCCTTTTTCAAATTTTTTGATATCTCCGTCAAGCTCCTTTGGGTATGAGAGCATAAGGAAAAGCTCCAGAATATATGGAACAATGGAAGCTAAAAAAACTATACGATAACTTCCCTTTAAAAAAACAATAGAAAGAGCCAAGAGAGAGGATACCGCTGAACCCAATTGAGATGCACTTCTTGTATAACCGTAATAGTATACCTTGAGATCAGAAATCCCCTTTATTTTCAAATAGGTTAAAATCATTGCCTTATGAGTTCCTGTTCTAAAAGCCTCTCCGAAAGAGAAAAATATCATTGCCACAACATAACTATAAAATCCCGGCAAAAAATAAAAGATCGCAAAGGAAATTATATATGATAAAAATGAAAAAATCATAGACCTTCTTCTTCCTATGCTATCCGAAATAATTCCTGTGGGAAGCTCAAGAATATTTGTTGCAATTTCCCTTATTGAAAACAGTATCCCTATTTCGACATAATTAATTCCCATTTCAAGGAAAAACAGGATTATATAGGGATCAAAGAATCTAAGGTTTTTTAAAAAACCGTATGCTGAAAATTTATAAAATTGGAGGTCCTTTTTAAACTCTGCCATTCTTCTTTAGCTGAGTCCCTCTATCTCTCCCTTTTTTATAGATTCAAGTAAGGATTCAAGAATCTGGATTAATTCTTCTCTTGATGGCTCTCTATCTTTAAGCTGTATTTTTAATTTAAAGCTTTTATCTGGTGCTGAAAAATTAAAAACAAACCTCTTAGGAACATCCTTTTTGTTTTTTCTCTTCTCTCTGAGGTCATCCCTTGTGATTCCCTCCTCATTGTAAGCTTTCAATGCTTTTAACATATCCTCTTCATTCTCAAGTTTTGCTAGTTCAAGAAGAAAGCTTCTTGAATAAATCCCTGCTTCTTTGCAAAGTTTGACTATATTTTTCGGAATAGTTGCTATTCTGATTGTCTCGGCTACAGTGGATCTTGATTTTCCAATTCTCTTTGCTATTTCCTCCTGAGTATATCCAAATATCTGATTTAAAGTTTTAAAAGCAAAAGCCTCTTCAAATGGTGTTAGCTCCTTTCTTTGAATATTTTCAACGAGAGCATATTCAAGAGCCTCATCATCTTCAAGGTCCATTTCAATTGCAGGAATCTCATCAATTCCCGCTTTTTCGGCAGCTCTGACTCTTCTTTCCCCTGCTATAACTTCAAATTTTCCATCCTTTTTCCTAACAAGGATTGGTTCTATAATCCCTTTTTCCCTAATGGACTGCGCAAGTTCATCAATATTTCCCAATTCTTCCCTCGGTTGATGGGGATTGAGAATTATTCTCTGAATTTTTATCATTCTAATTGAAATAGGATTTGAACTTGAGGCGATCTCATCAACAAAATGGCCATCATGTCTCATTTTAACAAAATCAGGTAATCCTCTCTTTTTAGCCAATTTTTAAAATCTCCTCCGTTAAACTTAAATAATCTTTAGCTCCCTTTGAATCAGGAGCAAAAGTATATATTGATTCTCTATATGCAGGACTTTCCTCAAGTCTCACATTTTTTGAAATTATTGTTTTAAAAACCTTATCTTTGAAGACTTTTTTAATTTGGGCGACTGTATCCTTTCCCAGAGAAGTTCTTTTATCGTGCAAAGTAATAACAACCCCCAAAAGTTTCAGATTGGGATTGCTTCTGTATCTTACCTTTTCTATTGTTTCAAGAAGATCATCCGTTCCCTCAAGGGCAAAGTATGATGATTGAATCGGAATAAGTATATGAGAGGCAGCCACAAGTGCATTTAAAGTTATGATTCCCAAAGTTGGTGGAGTATCAATTATAATATAATCATACGATGGAGAAATATCGGCTATCTTGTCCTTTAATCTAAAATGACTATCTATGTCTCCTAAAAGCTCCCTCTCGAGCTTTGCAAGTGATATGTTCGCAGGTGCCAATTCAAGATTGGGAATTCTTGTTTTAACTATTGTGTCTTCAAAGTTTGCCTTTCCTGTCAAAACATCAAATATTGTAATCTCCAGAGAGTGGGGATCAACAAAGGTTATTGTACTGTTTGCCTGAGGATCAAGGTCAATTAACAAAGTCTTTTTATTTTTATAAGCAAGTCCTGCCGATAGATTTATTGCTGTCGTTGTTTTGCCAACTCCACCCTTCTGGTTTGCTATTGTTATTATCAAATGCTCACCTCTCTGTATAATTTATGATTATAAACTAAAACCTCTTCCTATTCAATAGAATAAAATGCCAAAAATAATCCAATAAGTTTATTAAAATTACTCCTTCAAACCTCTTTTTTCAAGAAGTGCATTTATATCAGGTTTTCTTCCTCTGAATTTTATGTAAAGTTCCATCGGATCTTCGGAGCCACCCTTTTCAAGTATGTATTTTCTGAATCTTGTTGCAATCTCCTTATCAAAAAGATTACCTTTCTCCTTATATGCGTGAAAGGCGTCAGAATCAAGCACCTCAGCCCATATATAACTGTAATACCCTGCTGAATATCCACCTGCAAAAATATGCTGAAAGTATGTTGAACGGTATCTAACATAAATTTCAGGAATAAGGCCTATTCTTGCCATTGAATTGGTTTCGAAGGCTGTAACATCCCAGTCATTTGACATTTCAAGAGTATGCCAATCCATATCAAGAAAAGACGCAGCTAAATATTCCGTAGTGGCAAAACCCTGATTAAATTTGGAAGAATTTTTAATTTTTTCTATCATATCCATTGGGATCGTCTTACCTGTTTTATAATGTTTTGCATACATTTTCAAAAGTTCAGGTTCCAATGCCCAGTTTTCCATAATTTGAGAGGGAAGTTCAACAAAATCTCTTGCAACATCGGTTCCTGAAACCCTATAATATGTGCATTGAGAGAGAAGTCCGTGTAATGCATGGCCAAATTCATGAAACATTGTTAAAACCTCATCAAGGCTCAAAAGTGAAGGTTTATCGGCAGTAGGCTTTGTAAAGTTTCCGACATTCACAATAATGGGGACAACCCTCTTTCCATTAACCTTTGCTTCTTTTCGGTAGGGACTCATCCATGCACCACCTCTCTTTCCTGGTCTCGGATAATAATCAAGATATATTATTCCTATTAATGAGCTGTCAGAATCTTTAACAAGAAAAGTTTTTACATCCTTATTGTATTTGGGTAAATCGTGTCTTTCCTCAAAAGTTAATCCATAAAGCCTGTGAACAAGATTAAATACTCCATCCTTGAGGACATTTTCCAGTTTAAAATAAGGTTTTAATTTAGAGGTATCAAGATTGTATTTGGCTTTTTTTACCTTTTCAGCATAATACCACCAATCCCATGGTTTGAGTTTGAATTTTTTCCCATCTTTGTAAATCATTTCCTGAAGAAGTTTTCTCTCTTCCTTTGCTTTTCTTAAAGCCGGCATCCAGATTTTCCACAAAAGCTCATAAACATTCTGAGGATTCTTTGCCATATTCTCTTCAAGTATGTAGTTTGCATGGGTTCTATAACCCAAAAGATGAGCTTTTTCAATCCTCAGGTTCACAATTTCGGAAATTATCTTTTTATTATCATTTTCATTATTATTATCGCCTTTCATTATATATCCCAAAAGCATCTTTTTCCTGAGCTCCCTTTTATCCGAAAACTCCAAAAATGGAATCAGTATTGGTTTGTCAAGAGTGAAAAGCCATTTGCCTTTATACCCTTTTGCTCTGGCAGCTTCCTCCGCTGCTTTAATAAGCCCGTCCGGAAGGCCTGCAAGGTCTGCTTTATTATCAATAACAAGTTCAAATGCTTTTGTATCTTTAAGAACATTTTCTCCAAATTTAAGAGTTAAAAGAGAGAGTTTACTATTAATTTCAGCCAATCTCTTCTTTTTTGCAGGGCAAAGTTTTGCTCCCCCTCTTACAAAATCCTTATAGTAAAGAGTTAAAACCCTTCTCTGCTCGGAATTTAAATTGAGCTTATCTCTCTTTTTGTAAACAGATTCAACCCTTTTAAATAGTTTATCATTCATCAGGATTTCATCAGTATGCTTTGAAAGAAGAGGAGAAACCTCCTTGGCTATTTTTTGTAATTTATCATTAGTATCAGCAGAAAGTTGATTAAAGAAAATATTAGTTATCAGCCTTAACTTCCTTCCACTAAAATCAAGAGCCTCTATTGTATTCTTAAATGTTGGCTTTTCAGGATTATTTATTATTTTTTCTATCTCACCCTTGTGCTCTATAATGGCACACTTAATAGCAGGCAAATAGTGCTCTTCCTTGATCTTATCAAAAGGAGGAACTCCAAAAGGTGTTTTAAACTGTTTTAAAAGAGGATTATTGGTATTTTTACAGTCTAATTTCACCTCTTTTGAAGATAGTATAACCGAAAACAAAAAAATCACAAAAAATGAAAGTATAATTCTTTTCATTTTACCTCTCCTTAATAA
>JALXDT010000232.1:0-9705 GCA_027070475.1 Candidatus Aminicenantota bacterium
TGATTATGATAACAGATAAAATAGTAGTAAGTTTTAGTGATACGGATTTTAAAGATTTTGAAAATATGATAGATGATATTTCAACTATTTTAAAGAAACTCTTAACAAAAGAGAACCTGAAAAAAATTAATGGTTTTTTAGATGTGTTATTAAGAGAAGAAGATCAGGATAGGATTTCGTATTTCAAAATCCTCAAAGAATTGAAATCAAGAGAAACAAAGAAATTTTTACATAAGATTATTTTAGCATTAAAAGAGTTTAGAAAATAAAAAAAGGAGGTAATAATGATTAAAAAGTACAATGGGAAAAGTTATGAGTTTACTGATGATGGCTATTTAAAGTCCTATAAGGACTGGGATGAAGAATTGGCTAAAGAACTTGCTAAGGAAATTGGTATTGGAGAACTGACCGACAAACATTGGCAGGTTATAAATTTCTTGAGAGACTATTTTGAAAAAAATGAGATTTCTCCGAGTTTGAGAAAAATTACAAGGGAAAGTGGTGTGAGTACAAAAGAGGTATATTCTCTATTTCCTGATGGCCCGGCGAAAAAAGCAGCTCTTGTTGCTGGAATACCTAAACCTCAAGGTTGTGTTTAAGGTAGGAGGATATAATGGAAGGAAAAAAATACGAACCTCTTAAAAAGGTTTCTATAATTATTTCAAAAGGCTCTTTAGTTGATGTTTATCCAGGCTTGATTATGGCTAATGGAGCGAGAATGGAGGGAATTGAAGCAAATCTATTTTTTACTTTTTTCGGGCTTGAAGCTATTCTGGAGAAAAAGATGGATAAACTAAAAGTTCCAACTGTAGGAAACCCTGCTATGCATATTCCAAGTATATTGGGGATTCTTCCGGGAATGTCAGCTTTTGCAACAAAGATGATGAAAAAGGAAATGGAAAAGTTAGATATTCCTCCTGTAAGAGAATTTATTGAGATGATACATGATGCTGGTGCTGGCATATATGCTTGTAAGGCAACAGTAGATATGTTTCATCTTAGCGAAAAGGATTTCTGCAAAGATGTTGACGAGGTCTTGACTGTGGGACAGTTTTACGAATTATCAGCAGGAGCACAGATTATCTTTACATAAAATGAGGGAAGCCAAAAAATTTTTTTAGTAGTTAAGCTATTATTTATAAACTTTTAAGAGTATAGTATTTAAAAAAAATTATAATTTTCGCTGAGGATCGATCCCTATTCTGTGACAAAGCTCTTTATTGGTTGAGTTTTTTAGTTTGTTTTTCTGTTATGAGTTTTTAGATATTTCCTTTTTTGTTACCCATATTAAATATTTACACTTTGAATGAATTCTATAGAATACAAGAGAGCTATTTTTCAGTGTAAATAAAGATACTCAATTAAATAAGTTAGTGTAGAAGTTGATAGAAAATAATTATAAGTTGATTATTATAAAGGGAAAATTAGAATTTTCTACATTTATACTTCTTCTAATAATCTTTTTTCACCTTTTAGTTCTTTGATATCTGTTATATTCTGGGTTACTTCAACGCAGCCAAGATAATTTCCTTTTTCATCTTTTACAGGAAAATATCTGATATAGATAAATTTGTTGTTAAAATATATCCAGAAATCTGCTTTTTCTCTTTTTCCATTTTTAAATTCATCCAGAATTTTGTTTACGATATGAACGGATTTTTGAGGATGACATAGCTGAACTTTTCTTCCTAAAATCGATTCTGTTCTGAGGAATATCTTATCTTTGGTTTCATTAAAATATTTAACTGTGTCTTCTTTATCAATAAATGTTATGTCAAAGGGAAGACTGTTGAATAATGCATTAAGTTCTTCAATTGAAAACTCGCCGGTGGTTAATTTGATTTTTCCCCTGCCAAGATCATGAATTTTATCTTTTTCACTTGAATTCTTTACAAAAGGATTGCTTTTCGGATGTATGCAGCAATATCCTATTTTGTCAAATTCTTCTCTAATGTTTTTCCATTCTTCTTTACTAAAATTCTTAATGGAAGCGGGGAAAAGAATATTGTTTTCTTTAAAAAAATGGGAGCTGAGCGTATCAAATAGATTGGAACTAAGATTATAGAACTCCTTTTGCACATTTAAAAGATTGTTTTTATTTCTCTCATAAAGTGAAAACAATTTCTTTTTTAAGCCTCTAATAATATCATGTTCCATCCACATTATTTGAGGAGGTTGTGTTATTCCGTGTTTTTCAAGAATAGGAAAGAGTACATTTTCTTCTCTTAAATAGTGTTTTTCTCCCTCTTTCATTACTTTTATTATATTTTCTATTTTCGTAAGATTCTTTCTGATCTCCACATCAGACAAGAGTTTTTTTAGAGTATCAACAAGATTTAGAAAATAATTGTGTTCTTCCATTAGAATTTTAATCGGATGACCTTCGGGTTGAGAACTTTCTTCTTTTAGGGATTCTTTAAAAACTTCGAGATGAGAATCACAAAGTTTTTGAATTTCAAGGGGAGATAAACCTTCTTCAATCAACTCCTGCTCAACAGCTGAAATTTCTTCTGCTGAGACATTTTTAATGAGATGTTTAAATTTTCTTTTTAAATCTTCAGGGCTTTTACCATTGTGTAATTCTAAAATAACTTTTTTTAATTCTTCTCTTCTTTTTCCTATTAATTCACTCATGATGCACTCCTTTATTTATCCTTTTTAGATAATCTTCTATTGCAGCTTTAATACCTTCTTCAGCTAAAAGAGAGCAATGCATTTTTACGGCTGGTAAACCATCCAGTGCTTCTGCAACAGCTTTATTTGTAATTTTCAAAGCTTCTTTGATAGGTTTGTTTAGAACCATCTGAGTAACTTTTGAAGAAGTTGCTATTGCAGCAACGCATCCGAATGTCTTAAACTTAACATCTGTTAAAATTCCATTGTCAACCTTTATATATATCCACATCATATCTCCGCATGTTGGATTACCTACCTGGCCGATTCCATCCGCATCTTTGATTTCTCCCATATTCTTTGGATTTCTAAATTCTTCAATAACTTTTTCACTATAATTAAGCATTTTTTACCTCCTTTTTATCTTTCTTCAACTTTATAGCCGGATTCATTTATTGCGCTTATTATATTTTCATAACTTACATTGCCATCAACAAAAACAAAATTTGTCTTAAGGTCAATAATTACATCATTAACACCGTCAACCCTATATAAATACTCCTTAATCTTTTCAACACAGCCCATACAATGAATTCCAGAAACTTTTAATTTAAATTTCATCTTTTCCTCCTTTCTGGCTTTTATTCTTATTTTGGGGAAAAATATTATAAAAAGAAAAAATATTGCTGTGGAAAGTTTCAACCAAATTGGAATAAATCTTTCTCCTCCTATTAAAATGGATTTATTTTTCCCGGCGATTTTCCAGATAAAATCAAAGAGCAGACCTGAAGCTGTTGCGATTAATGCGATCATAAAAAGATAGAGAGCCGCAAATTTTTTACCCAACTCTTTGTATACAAAAGTTATTGTTACCGTATTAGTCGCCGGTCCAGCAATTAAAAATGCAAGAGCGGCTCCCGGGTTAAGCCCTTTCCAGATTAGTGAGGCAGCTATAGGTATTGAACCTGTTGCACATACATATAAAGGGATGGATACCAGAAGCATCAATGGATAAGAAATCCATGGGTTCGAAAGATATTTTAAAAACATGTCAGAAGGAACAAGGGCTGTTATTACCCCTCCTAACAAAACTCCTATGAGAAGCCATTTCCCAATCTCTTTGGGGAGATAAAAAAATCCATAATCAATTATTTCTAAAAGTCCTTTATTTTGTTTTTTTACAAATTCGTTTTTTTGAGGTAAAATTTCCTCATCTTCAATAAAAAGAGCTGTACCTCCAAGTAAAAGACCTCCAATAAGAGCTGCGAGAGGTCTGAAAATTGCAAAGATAATTCCAAGAAAAGCGTAAGTAGCGAGAATTGAATCAATTCCTGTGGTTGGAGTCGAAAAAAGAAAGCCTAAAACAGATGATTTTTTCGCTCCCTCTCTTTTCAAAGAAGCTGCTATCGGAATGACTCCACATGAACAAACAGGAAGAGGAATACCAAATAATACAGACTTAATTATAGCTGACCATTTACCTTTTCCAAGATGTCTTTTTATTAAATTACTACCAATGTAAACATGTAAAATACCTGCTATGAGAAAACCTAAAAATAAGAAAGGTGAAACATCTAAAAAAAGAAGCCAGGATTCTTTGATAATTTTAAAAATTAAATCTAAAATCATATCTTCACCATCCTTTCAAGAGGTTTTTTTGCCTCTTTTATGATTTCGGGAGACAATGTGATTTCATGTTTATTGTTTATAAGAGAACTGAAAACATCATTTAAAGATGTTTTTTTCATGTTAAAACAAATTTTAGGAGTTCCGAGAGAATAAAATTTTTTATAAGGATTTTCCTTTCTTAATCTATAAATTAAACCTGATTCTGTTCCAATAATAAATTTGTTTTTATTTGATTTTTTGACATGTTTTAAAATCCCTGAAGTTGATAAAACAAAATCTGCTTCTTTCACAACCTCAGGAGGTGATTCAGGGTGCACAAGTATTTCTGCATCTGGGTGTTCTCTTTTTATTTTAATTATTTCTGAGATTTTGAATTTCTGATGGACATAGCAAAAACCGGAATAGGATACAATCTCTTTATCAGTATGGAGAGATACCCAATGAGCAAGATTTCTATCGGGGATAAAAACAATTTGATTTTCTTTTAAGGAATTTACCACCTTTATTGCATTGGAAGATGTGCAGCAAATATCAACAAGGGCCTTCACATCAGCATTTGTATTTACATATGCAACAAAAGCTGCATCAGGATAATTTTTCCTCAAGATTTCTATTTCTTCTTTAGAAATCTGATCAGCCATCGGGCAACCAGCATTTTTTACTGGAAGTAATACTGTTTTTTCAGGGGAGAGAATTTTTGCTGTTTCTGCCATAAATCTAACTCCACAAAAAACTATGGTTGAAGCTTTTGAATCGTTTGCTATTTTTGAAAGTTCAAGAGAATCTCCAACAAAGTCAGCAATATCCTGAACTTCAGGTTTTTGATAGTTATGAGCTATTATAATAGCATTTTTTTCTTTCTTTACTTTAGAGAAGATTTTATAATTAAACCGCATTGGACTTCCACAATGGAGACATAAGCCTTAACTTTTCAACAATTCCAGGTAAAACTTCAATTAATTTATTAACATCATCTTCAGTATTATATTTTCCTAAGCTGAATCTTAAACTTCCGTGTGCATGTTCAACAGGGACTCCAATAGCAAGAAGGACATGTGAGGGATCTAAAGACCCAGAAGCACAGGCTGAACCAGAAGAAACAGAGATACCTTCAAAATCGAGAAAAGTTAAAATCCCTTCTCCCTCAACATATTTAACAGCAATATTGAGCGTATTAAATAGTCTTTTTTCTGGATGTCCATTAATAAGTATATCTGGTATTCTTTTCTGAAGTTCTCTTTCAAGTTTATCTCTTAGTGGTTTGATTTTTTCTTTCTCAATGTTAAGTTCATCCATGGCAATCTCTGCGGCTTTGCCTGCTCCCACAATTCCAGCAATATTTTCTGTCCCAGCTCTTTTTCCTCTTTCCTGCATTCCACCATGTATAAGAGGCTCAATTCTTAATTTTTTTCTTATATAAAGAGCACCTACTCCTTTTGGACCATAAAATTTATGAGCTGACATGGAAAGCATATCTACTTCAAGATCTTTTACATTAATTGGGATTTTACCGGCAGCCTGCACGGCATCAGTATGAAAAAGTATACCATTTTCGTGTGAGATTTCAGCTATTTCTTTTATAGGTTCAATAGTTCCGATTTCATTATTTGCAAACATAATAGAAATCAGTATTGTGTCATCTCTAATTGCTTCTCTAACGCTTTCAGGATCAACAATTCCATATTTATCAACGGGTAAATATGTAACTTCAAAGCCAATCTTTTCTAAAAATTTACATGTATTTAATACAGCGTGATGCTCTATTGAGGAGGTGATAATGTGTTTTCCTCTTTCCATAAGTGAAAAAGCAGTTCCTTTGATTGCGTGGTTGTCAGCTTCACTTCCTCCACCTGTAAAAACAATCTCTTTAGGAGATGCACCGATTAACAATGCTAATTTTTCCCTTGATGATTCAATTGCTGATTTTGTGACTTTTGAGTTTTTATAAAGAGAGGATGGATTATGATACATATCCTTTAGAAAAGGTATCATTGCATCAAAAACCCTTGGATCCAATGGTGTAGTGGCATTATAATCAAAATAAATCTCTTTCATTTTTTACCTCCGGAGACTATTAGAGTATATTAAAATAAAATAAACTTTTTTTATTATCATGTATAATTATAAGTAAATTAATTATAATTGTCAAGATAATATAAAAATTTTTAAAATTTTTATTTCAAGTTTTCTCTGAGCTACCAATTTTTGAAATTTTTAGATTATTTTTTTATCAAAGCTTTGCTATGTCTTCTATGCTCCATTTACTAAGATATTCTAATATTGCTTCTCTTAAACCGAGCCAGAATTTTCTCATCTTGCACATTTCATTTGAGGGGCATTCTTGAGGTTCTTCTATACACGGAACAAGATCTAAAGCTTCATGGATTTCTGCAATATCTTTAATAGTTATTTTCTTTGGGTCTTTAAGTAGCCTGTACCCGCCTTTAGCTCCCCTTACACTTTCTATTAATCCTTTTTTTTCGAGTTCATTAGCAAGAACTCTTAAATACATCGGAGAAACATCTATTCGTTTTGCAATTTCATTTGTGTTCATTATTTCTGATGTTTCACTTAAGAGTAAAAGCATCCTTGCTGCATATCTTAGTTTCGTTGATATCTTCATATTTAATTATAATTAAGAAAATAATAATAGTCAACATAATGAGATTTTTATTTAATTGTTTCAGAAGGAAAAATAGAAGGATTCTTCAAATCGTGAGAATTTAAGTTTCCGTAAATCCATTTTATAAATTATGAGTTATCTATTTTTTGATTTTCCCAGTTTTTTCTAACCTGTTAATTATATTTTTAAACAAAAAACAAATATGGTAAAATTAAATCTAAAAAATAGATAGGAGGAGAATTATGGAAGAAAAATGGATTGAAGCTGAAGGAATTGATGTTGAAAAGATTATGGAAGAGATAAGAAAGAGGGTTGAGGATAAAAAAAGAAAAGGCATATATAAGGAAGAGGAAATTGAGGATATTGAGAATGTGGAACTTTTGCCCTTGCCTGACATTTTGGATGTTCCTATTGTATATCAGCCGGAAGATCTTGAGAAAAGCTATAAAGGGATAGAAACATTGAGGGAGAGGAAAATCAAGGAATTAAGAGCCATAAAAAACAGTATTCCTCAGGTTACAGGTTTTAAGAGGAAAGTGAAGGATTTTGTTATTAAGATTAGAGGGAAAATTTTTCCTCTTCTTAAGCTTCTTTCATTTTTTACCCTTACGGATTTATATGATGGGGTTCAAATAAACAGTAGCAGCATAGAAAGTATGATGGGCTATATAAACGAATCTGTTCATTATTTAAATGTTTATAAGGAACATATAAAAGTTCTTCATAATTATGTTCATCATATAACAACCGAGATAACAAAACTTAAAGTAGAAAATGATGAACTTAAAGTTAGGGTTAAAGAGCTTGAGAGTAGATTATCTTTTCTTGAAGATAGGGAAAGAGCTCTTGAAAAAGAGACTGTGGACAAAAAATGAGAGTTCATCAACTTTTAACATCTCTTACCTATGGAGATGCAATTTCAAATGAAGCTCTGGCTATAAAAAAATTTCTGGAAGATGAGGGGATAGAATCAAAAATCTTCGGATACTATAATCATCCTAAGGTTTCAAAGTATTTTAATCACTATTCATCATATCTTTCGGAATCAAAACCTGAGGATATTCTTATTTTTCATTTTTCAATAGGCTCTCCCGTTTCCAAGATATATTTTCAGGCTCCAGCGAAGAAGATTATGATTTACCACAATATAACTCCTTACAATTTTTTTAAGAATTACCATAGAATTCTTGCAAGAGAGTGCTATAAAGGAAGACTTGAACTAAAAAAATTTGTAGATAAAACAGATCTGGGGCTGGGTGATTCTGATTATAACAGAAGAGAGCTTGAAGAGCTCGGATTTGATAATACAGGAGTTCTCCCAATAGTTATGGATTTTAGAAAGTTTGACAGAGAGGGAAGTAGAGTCATTAGAAATATGTTTGGGGATGATAAGTTTAACATACTCTTTGTCGGAAGAGTAATTCCAAACAAAAAAATTGACGAGATTGTCAGATTTTATGCTGTTTATCAAAAATACTTTAACCCTAATTCAAGATTGATAATAGCGGGTGAGTATAGAGGTTTTGAAAGGTATTTAAATGATATATATCAAACAATTGGAAAGTATAATTTAAAGGATGTTGTTTTAACCGGCCATATATCTTTTAATGATCTTGTTGCACTTTACAAAGAAGCTGATCTTTATCTTTCGTTTTCGGAGCATGAAGGTTTTGGCGTTCCCTTGCTTGAAGCCTTTTATAACAATGTACCTGTGATCGCATTTGATAAGGGAGCTGTAAAGGAAACCATGAATGGTGGAGGAATTATAATAAAAGAAAAGAAATTTGATAAAGTTGCTGCTTTAATTGAGGAATTAAGAAATAATGAAAGTATGAGGGAAGCAGTATTAAGGTCTCAACAAGATGCCCTTAAAAAGTATTCCTATGAAAATGTGAAGAAAATACTTTTATCACACATTAATAATTTAAAGGAGGCTTGATATGAAAAAAAGAATTCTTATTATTCTTTTAATTTTTGCTTTTTCTTTCACCCTTTTTTCCGAAGAGGGTAA
Organism: Candidatus Aminicenantota bacterium; assembly: GCA_027070475.1. GTDB lineage: Bacteria > Acidobacteriota > Aminicenantia > JAMOAD01 > JAMOAD01 > JALXDT01. The sequence continues at coordinate 8,877 of JALXDT010000232.1, forward strand.
AGTCCTAAAAACTGTAAAACTTAAAATAAAAAAGCCTACGGGGCTCACATTTGATGGTAGCTATTTCTGGATTACCGACAGACTGAATGCTAAAATTTACAAAATCACCAAAAGTGGAAATATTGTAAAATCATTTGATTCTCCGGGTCCGTGGCCAATTGGAATTGCTTATTATAATGGTAAACTCTGGGTTGCCGATAGAATGGATAAAAAAGCATATCTTATATCCACTGACGGGAAGATAATTTTTAAATCCATTCCTATCCCTGCAAGAACTCCTTCTGGAATTACAGCAGTTAAAGATGGATTATGGGTTGCAACAGAAAAGGATAAGAAAATTATAAAGATAAGCTATACGGATGGTTCAATTTTAAAGGAATTTAAAGCTCCTAAGTATTTAAATGGGATTCATGTTTATGATAAAAAAGGTAATTTTTTCGCAAGTTCGAGAATAAATGACAGAATTTACAGGGGATCGGTTAAATATGGGATATTCTATTTTTATTTTCCTGTTAAATATACATATAGCTGGGGTATATTTTATGATGGTCAAAATTTATGGAATCTTGATCAGGCTGGGAAAACTTTAAACAAGCTTTATTACTCAGAAAAAGAGAACTGGATAAAAGGGAAGGTTAAAGATAGAATAATAAGATATAGAAATGGTATTTATAACTATGGCCCGGGAAAAGTTAAGGACCTTGAAATTTATATTGCTCTTCCCGAAAATAAGTATAATCAGAAAATTGAATCAATTAAGTATTTTAATTTAAAAGGTAAGCAGGTAAAACCTGATAGAATTTTAGTGGATAGTACTGGACAAAAGTAT
>JALXDT010000232.1:9715-15381 GCA_027070475.1 Candidatus Aminicenantota bacterium
ATAGATAGATATATAGATAGATACGCAAAAACAAGAATAACAACAGAGTTCAGATTTAAACATTGGGAGGTTCAAGCTGTTTTAACTCCGGAAAAAATAAAAGGAGAGATTCCTGAAAATATTAAGAAAATATATCTGAAAAATGGGGAAAGGTTTGATTATAATAATCCTTATGTAGAAAAGAAAGTGGCGGAATTGCTGAAAGGGTGTAATAATTTTTATATGAAGGTTTACAAACTTTATAGATTTGTCGGAGATACTATTACCTATCAGCTCTACGGTGGTTGGGAGCCAGCTCCTATTGTTTTAAAGAGAGGCTCGGGTTCGTGTTCAGAGTATAGTTTTAGTTTTCTCGCTCTGTTAAGAAAAGCCGGAATCCCTGCGAGGTATGTGGGGACAATTTCAAGGAGAGGTGATGATATAGGATTTGATGATGTATTTCACCGCTGGGTTGAAGTGTATTTTCCCGGTTTTGGATGGGCTCCTGTGGATCCTGATGCCGGAGATAGTAAAAAGATAGATGATCAAATATTTTTTTATGGAGGAACGAAGAGAAGATATCTTATAACCACAAGACACGTAGGCCCCTCTCCATATTTGAAATGGGAATATAATTCTGTTATGTATTGGAAAACAGAGGGAAGAGCTAAAGTTTATGAGGATAGGGTGGCTGAATGGTATCTGCCTTCAAAGAATAAGTGAAAATAAAAAAGAGTCTTTTAATTTTTTTCTTTGTATTTTTATTTAGTGTAAGCTTTTTTTATGCAAAGGGTGCTGTTTTAGAAAATATCAGATATTTTACATATAAAGATTATACAAGGGTTGTTCTTGATCTATCTTCTCCTGTAACATATACCTCAAAGGAATTGAAGGAAAAAAATAGGGTCAGATTCTTTTTTGACTTAAAAAACACTGTTCTTTCTGAAAAATTGAAGAAAGAAAATAGGATAGAGTTTAAAGGGAGCTATATAAGAGAGATAAGAGTAGGTCAGTTCAGAAAAGATATAGCGAGAGTTGTTCTTGAATTTAAAGAGGCAAAGGATAAAAGGTATTTTACACTACTTCATCCTTTTAGAATTGTTATAGATATTTATGGAAAAAACGCAAAAGTTTCGGTTGTAAAAACAAATAAAAAATTGAAAAATGATAAAAAAGAAACTCAGTTTAAAACAGGAACACCTGAGATAAGTGGGGAGAAGAAATACTCAATGGCAAGACAGTTAGGGCTTACTGTTAAGAGAATTGTCATAGATCCCGGACATGGAGGAAAGGATCCCGGAACAATTGGTAGATACTATAAAACAAAAGAAAAAGTCGTTGTCCTGGATATTGCAAAAAGGTTGAAATATTATCTGAAGAGATATACAAAACTTGAAGTGTATATGACAAGGGATAAAGATATTTTTATCCCTCTTGAGCAGAGAACAGCCTATGCAAATTCAAAGAGAGCTGATCTCTTTATCTCAATCCACGCAAACTCCGCCGCAAACAGGAGAGCATACGGGCTTTCAACATTCTGGTTGAATTTTACAACAGACCCCCATTCAATAAGAATAGCGGCTTCTGAAAATGCTTCATCTCAGCGTTCAATCTGGGAGCTAAAATCTCTTTTAAAAAAGATAACCTTAACATCAAAATTGATAGAATCCAAGATCTTTGCCACAAAAGTTCAATATTCCACACTTTACTATATAAGAAAATATTATAGATATCCTGATTATAGGGTTAGAAAAGCACCTTTTTATGTTCTAATAGGTGCTTCCATGCCTGCAATTCTTGTTGAAACAGGTTTTCTAAGCAATAAAACAAATGAACTTTTACTTCGTTCAAGCAGATTCAGGAACAGGCTTGCTTTCGGACTCTACAAAGGTATAATTTCATACATTAATTCACTTAGATGATTAAACCTAAATATATTTTAATAGATTTGAATGAAAAAACAGTTGAGGATTATCCGATTGAGGATCAAGATTTTAATAATTATATCGGAGGAAAAGCTCTTGCAGCAAAGATTCTTTATGAACTTTTGCCTGCAGGGGTATCTCCTTTTGATGAGAACAATATTTTAATAATTAATACAGGCCCTCTCACTGGAACTTCTACTCCTTCGTCTGCAAGATTTAATGTAACTACAAAAAATGTATTGACAGGAGGAATTGCTTCTTCAAATTGTGGGGGCAGCTTTGGGGTTAAGTTAAGAAGAGCTGGCTTTGATGGAATTATTATAAAAGGTAAATCTGAAACACCTGTGTATATTGAGATAAACGAAGGAAAGGTTTTTTTTAAAGATGCTAAAAATTTATGGGGACTTGATACTATTGAAACACAAAAGAGATTTCCCCAAAATTACGGGAAGATAGTAATAGGTCCTGCCGGGGAGAATCTTGTTTCCTTTGCAAGTATTGCCTCTGATGATAGGATGGCAGGGAGGACAGGAGTTGGTGCTGTTATGGGTTCTAAAAATCTTAAAGCGATTATTGCCAATGGCTCCTTAAAAATTCCTGTTTCTTCTCCTGAAGAATTAAAAAGGTTTACAAAAAAATGGACAAAGAATTTAAGGAATCACTATGTTACGGGTACTTTTTTACCAAAGTACGGAACTTCAGGCCTTGTGAGAATGACAAACAGGTTAGGAATGCTTCCTGTTAAAAATTTTTCTGAAAGATTCTATAATGATGCAGATAAAATTTCAGGTGAAAAGCTTGCTGAAGATTATCTTGAAAAAAACAGTGGATGTGGCTACTGCCCCATACATTGCGGAAGGGAGATAAGGTTTAACGGAGAGAAGATAAAAGGTCCTGAATATGAAACTGTGGCGCTTTTGGGTTCAAATCTTTTGAACAATGATTTAAATAAAATAATAAAGTGGAATTATCTTGCGGATTTGTATGGAATGGATACAATCAGTCTTGCCGCAACAATTGCTTTTGCAATGGAACTTAAAGAAAAGGGGATTAAAGATTTTGGTGTAGAGTTCGGAAGGTTTGATAATCTTGAAGATATTATAAAGATGATAGCATTTAGAAAAGGAGTAGGGGAGGAGCTTGCCAATGGAACAAAGTATCTTTCTGAAAAGTATGGTGGAGAGGAGTTTGCCATTCATTCAAAGGGACTTGAGATTTCAGCTTATGATCCCCAGATGAGCTTTGGAATGGGATTGGGTTATGCAACATCAAACAGGGGAGCCTGTCATCTTAATGGTGGATATATGGTTTATATGGAAGGCTTAGGTCCTTTAAAGCTAAAACAGAGGTCAATAAGAGGAAAGGCGATTTTAACAATAATAATGCAAAATCTTTTTGAGGCAATATCAAGTGCGGGAGTGTGTCTTTTTACTTCTTATGCTGTTTTCCCGAATTTTCTCCATAAATTCAAAGAGGATGGTATGTTCTTAAAAATCTTGGGTTCTATAGTATCTTCTATTTCTCCAATAATCCCCGTTTTTAGAAAACTCTTAAAAAAAGTTCCATTTAACCTTTCTCTTCTTCCTTATCCTAAAGCTATAGAGTATGCAACAGGAATTAAGATGAATTTTGGCAAATTTTATTCTTTCGGAGAGAGAGCTTTTAACATAGAGAGAGCTTTCAATGTAAGAGAGGGTATTTCCAAAAAGGATGATACTTTGCCCAAAAGAATATTGGGTAGTGGTATTAATCTTGAAAAGATGTTAAATCAATATTATAAATACAGAGATTGGGATAAAGAGGGAAAACCTAAAGATGTTGATTTATAGAAAAAAAATTATTTTTTCTCTTCTGTAAGTTTATCCAATTTCTTTTTAAAAGAGGGAAAGTTTCTTAAAGTTCCAAAAACAAGTCTCCATGTCCTTATATCCATCATAGGATAACCTGCTACAGTTTTATTATCAGGGACATTTCCGGTAATTCCACTACCACCTGCTATTTTAACATTATTTCCGATTGTTACATGGTCAGCTATGCCCACAGCTCCTCCGATCAAACAGTTTTCACCAACTTTTGCACTTCCTGCAATCCCTGTCATCCCGGCAATTATTGTATTTTTACCTATTATTACATTATGCCCGATTTGAACCAAATTATCTATTTTTACCCCTTTACCAATAACTGTTTCTTCAAGAGCTGCTCTGTCAACACAAGAATTGGCACCTATCTCAACATCATCTTCAATTCTCACAATTCCTATTTGGGGTATTTTATAGCTTCCCGATGGAGTAGGAGCATAACCAAATCCATCACTGCCTATAATAACACCAGGATGCAATATTACCCTGTTTCCAATGATCGAACCTTTTCTTATTGAAACATTACTATAAATGAGGGAATTGTTTCCGATTTTTACCCCTTCTTCGATTGTTACATTATGTTTGATAACAGTATTGTCTCCGATTGATACATTATCCTCAATTACTGTGTTTTCTCCAATAAATACATTATACCCAATTTTTACATTTTCTCCAATAACAGCTGTTCTGGAGATTTTGCTTTTAGTTCTTTTTTCGGGGTATAGCCTTTCAATAATTTTTGCCCATAAAAAGAGGGGCTCTTTTGAAAAAATAACTGTTTCACCTTTAAACTTTTCTTCGAATATCTTTTTGTTAAATCTTGAATGGGTGATTATTACAGAAGCCTTTATTTTTTCAATTATATTTAAATATTCTCTTCGCACAACAAGAGTTATTTCACCCTTTCCTGCATTTTCTATGCTTCTTGCATTGTTTACCTCTGCTTTCAAATTACCACTATATTCATATTCAAAACCTTTTAAAAGTTTTTCAACTATCATTTGTTTTTCCTCTTTTTTTAAATCTTAAGTTCAACACATAGTCCAATTCAGCACCCCAGAATAGAATGGAAAATCCCAGATCAACAAGCAGTACAAAACCTACTATGGCAGTTAAAGTTCCATGTAATCTTCCATAGAGTGCAATGTTGGCAAGATACCATGAAAAGATGCTTTTTGCAATTTCCCATACAATAGAGGCAGTGAAAGCCGATATGATAGCAGCTCTTTTTGAAATAGAGCAATGGGGTATGTATTTATAAATAATCATAAAAAACAAAAAAGTAAGGAAGAAGGGTACAAAGAATTTTATAAGAAAATTATTTAAGAATTTTATATAGGAAGGATTGACATATTTACCGAGAGTAGAGCTTTTAATAAATCTGTTGAATGCAGCGATTATATTAGTCATTGCAAATGATGATAAAAAGAGAAAGGCTGCAATAATCATTAAAGAGAATTCTTTAAGTCTATTTTTCCAGAAAGAAGTTTTTGCAGTTTGAGGGGATTTAAAAATTTCATTGATTGTTTTAATAACTTTTGAAAATAAGTAGAATGCAATTATTAAAGAGGCAATCAGCCCGTATAAACCCATCTTTGAGAAAACTTTTGCTAAATATTTAGTTTTATCAAAAAATGTGGGGTCTAATCTTGTAAAAAAATCCTTTGTAAAAAGATGTAAGGTTTTAAAGATAAGATCTTCAGAAGAAAAGGATTTAGTAACAACAAAAAGCAGCACTCCCAACATCGGGAGTGCTGCCAAAAGTGAATAGTATGAGATTATTGCTGCTTTGTCAGGACAACTATCTTTGTAGAATCTTTTTGTTGTTTCTTTTAAAATGGAGAATAAACATTTCATAAATTATTTAATTATGTCTCCCCATTTTACGAAAAAGATAATAAGG
>JALXDT010000233.1 GCA_027070475.1 Candidatus Aminicenantota bacterium
GATTTTAAACAATATAAAAGAGATAATAAATAAATTTTCTCAGAATTATAAAATTCTATAAATCAAGATTTTTCATTGACAAAAAGAAACTATTTTATATAATAAGAGACAAAAAAAGCAAAACATGAGGAGGAAATAGATGAGAAAACTTTTATCAGGTAATGAAGCAATAGCAAGAGGAGCATGGGAAGGAGGAGTTCATTTTGGAGCTGCTTATCCCGGAACTCCAAGTACGGAAATACTGGAGAATTTAGCAAAATATGAGGAAGTTTTAACTGAATGGTCTACTAATGAAAAGGTTGCCCTTGAAGTGGCATTGGGAGCAACTTTCGGAGGAGCGAGAGCACTTGTTGCTCAAAAGCATGTAGGATTAAATGTTGCCGCTGACCCACTGTTTTCTTCATCTTATATTGGTGTTACCGGTGGTCTTGTTATAGTGACAGCAGATGATCCGGGAATGCACAGTTCACAAAATGAGCAGGATAACAGGCATTATGCAAGGGCTGCCAAATTAGCTATGTTTGAACCATCAGATTCCCATGAGGCTAAAGAGTTTACCAGAATAGCTTTTGACCTTTCGGAAGAGTATGATACTCCTGTTCTGATCAGGATGACCACAAGAACATCGCATTCAAAATCTCTTGTTGAATTGGGTGATAGAAAAGAGGTTGAGGTTAAAGGTTATCAAAAAGATTTTCATAAAAGAAATCTTTTACCGGCTAATGCAAGAGTAAGACATGTTTTTGTTGAGGAGAGAATGAAAAAGCTTGAAGAGTTTTCCAATAATTTTGAATATAATAGAATAGAGTGGGGGAATCGTGAAATAGGAATAATAGCTTCCGGAGTTGCCTATCAATATGCAAAAGAGGCTATGCCCGATGCTTCATTTTTAAAGATTTCATTTTCATATCCTCTTCCTTTTAAAAAAATAGAGGAATTTATAAAAGGTGTTAAAAAAGTCATTGTGGTTGAAGAAAATGATCCTATTATGGAAACAGAGATAAAGGCAAAGTTTCCCGGAGTGGAAATTCATGGAAAGGATATGATTCCGATGATAAATGAACTAAATCCGAGAATTGTAAAGAAAGCTCTGGGAGTAGTGGGAGAGAGTGAAAAAGTGGATTATGGGGAGATACCTCCGAGGCCTCCCGCACTCTGTCCCGGATGTCCCCACACAGGTATTTTTTATATTTTAAATCAATTAAAAGTAACTGTAACCGGAGATATCGGATGTTATACTCTTGGAGCTCTTCCGCCTCTCAATGCAATGGATACCTGCGTTGATATGGGGGCAAGTATTTCAAATGCCCATGGACTTGATATGGCATTGAGAGTTATAAAAGGTGAAAAAAAGAGAATTGTCGGAATAATCGGAGATTCTACCTTCTTCCATTCGGGAATTACAAGCTTAATTGACCTTGTTTATAATAAGGGAGTTTCTACGGTTATAATACTTGATAATAGAATTACTGCCATGACAGGACATCAGGATAATCCTGGTTCGGGAAAAACTCTTAAAGGAGAGCCTACTAAAGAAATTGATATTGAAAAGATAGTAAGAGCATCAGGGGTTGAAGATGTTATAACAATTGACCCCTTTGATCTTAAACTTGCCAAAAAGGTTATAAATGATGCAATTCATAAGGAAGAACCTTCTGTAATTATTGCAAAAAGACCTTGTGCACTTCTTTACAGAAAGATTAAATGGAAACCTCTTAAAGTTGTGCCTGATAAATGTATAGGATGTAAGATTTGTATTAGGTTGGGGTGCCCGGCTATCTCCTTTAGAGATAATAAAGCTGTTATTGAGCCATTTCTCTGCACTTCATGTCAACTCTGTAAAGATGTATGTCCGATTGATGGTGCAATTGTTCCCGATGATAGTATGGACGGACTTATGATCAGGGATCTCTGGGATCTTGAAAAAGAGTTAAAAAAGAGTAAGGAGGAGAAATAATGGATATAAAAACAATAATAATATGCGGAGTTGGAGGACAGGGAATTCTTCTTGCCTCTGATGTTTTATCTGATGTTCTTTTAAATGCAGGTTATGATGTGAAAAAATCAGAAGTTCACGGAATGAGTCAGAGAGGAGGGGATGTTATTTCTACGGTCAGATATGGTGAGAAAGTCTATTCTCCTATTGTGGGAGAGGATGAGGCTGATATGATTCTTGCTTTTGAAAAATTGGAGGCTCTAAGAAATTTAAGATTATTAAAGAGAGATGGAAAAGTTATGATTAATGATTTCAGATGGGATCCACTTCCGGTTGCAACAGGGACTTTAAAATATCCTGAGGATATTGTTGAAAGGGTATCAAGAAAGACAAAAAATTATAAAGTAGTTAATGCTACGAAGGTTGCTGAGGAGCTCGGTAATATAAGAGTTGCTAATATTTATCTTTTGGGAGTTCTTGCAAAGGAGATGGATGTTAAAAGGGAGATCTGGGAAGATGTTATTAAAAAAAGAGTTCCTCAAAAGGCTGTGGATGTTAATTTGAAAGCTTTTGCCGTGGGATTTGAGGGATAAAATGATAAAAAGCTTTGAGGAATTAATCAATAAAGCTAAGGCATATGAAAATAAAAAGGTTGCAATAGTTTCCTCTTTGAGTGAGCACACGATTAAATCAGGTATTATGGCCCAAAAAAATGATATAGCTGAGCCGATTTTCATAGGAGAGAAGGGAAAGGTGGAGGAGATCCTGAGAAAACTTGATGAATCCCCTTCTGATTATATAATTGAGGATTCTCCAAGTGAAGAAGAATCTGCTTTGAAAGCTGTTGAGCTTGCAAGAAAAAATGAGGCGGATATTATTTTAAAAGGAAATATCTCCACATCAACCCTTATGAAAAAGATTCTTGCAAAAGAGAGTGGATTGAGAACCGGAAATCTTTTATCCGATGTGTTTATAACAGAGGATACATCAAAGGATTTTAAAAAGTTAATAGGTATGTCTGATGGTGGTATTAATATTTTACCAACCCTTGAAGAGAAAAAGGCAATAATAGAAAATGCAGTAAAGGTTTTCCATAAGCTTGGATATGATACTCCTAAGGTGGCTGTTTTATCCTGTGTCGAATATGTAAATGAAAAAATTCCTTCCACTGTGGAAGCTAAAAAATTGCAGGAAATGAATGAAAGAGGAGAAATAAAGGATTGTGTGGTGGAAGGACCTCTTGCTCTGGACCTTGCAGTCTCCGAGTTTGCTGCTAATCTTAAAGGAGTGAAAGGTAAAGTGGTTGGTAATGCTGATATTCTTATTGTTCCAAATATAGAAGCAGGAAATATTTTGGGCAAATCATTCACGTATTTTACTCATTTAAAAGTCGGACATATTATCGTAGGGGCCAGAATTCCCATATTAATTCCTTCAAGAGCTGAAACAGAGGATGACCGATTAAACTCCATTGCAATAGCAGTATTTATGGAAAATCTGTTTGAATGAAACACAGGAGAATCTTTTTTCTCCTTTTAATCTTTTTATTTTCTCAGGCTTTTTTAGAGGGTGAGCTTTATAGATTAAAAAAAATAGAACTCTGGAAGCAAGGTCTTTTAAGGGGCGCAAATATTTATCAGCGGAAAGTTTACCCTGAGCTTGACTGGAATTTTATGGGAAATGGTTATATAGGCCCTCCCTACACTTTAGATGATTTTATAAGGTTGGCCAAAGCCGGAGCTAACTATGTGAATATTTCCTGTCCCGGGGTTTTTACTGAAAAGCCCCCTTATAAACTTGATGATAAAGCTCTTGAAAACCTTGACAGATTAATTAGCCTTGCTGAAGCAGCTAACCTTTTTGTCGTAATATCTTTTAGAACTGGCCCTGGAAGAAGTGAATTTACATTTTTTTATGGAGAGGATACTGAATCAGATCCAGATAATGGCTGGTTTACACCTGATTATTATAATGATGAGGTGTGGGAATCAAAAGAAGCTCAGAAAGCATGGGCTGAAATGTGGAAATTCGTGGCTGAAAGATACAAAGATAGTAAAGTTGTTGTTGGATATGATCTGATGGTTGAGCCAAATTCAAATGATGTTTTTTTTGATATTTGGGAGCCTGAAGATTTTTATGCGATTTACAAAGGAACAACCTATGATTGGAATCAATTTTATCCTAAAATTGTTGAAGAAATAAGGGAGGTTGACCCGTATACACCTATTCTCATACAGCCTCTCTCCTATGGTGATATTAAATGGTTCGTCTTTTTGAACATAATAGCTTATCCTAATCTTGTATACGATTTTCATCAATATGATCCTCATGTTTACACACATCAGAATGAAGGGGATGATTTAACATATCCGGGATATTATGATATTGACTGGGATAATGAGCCTGAGAGCTTTGATAAAATCTGGTTGGAACACTTGATTTCAAGGGTTTCTGATTTTGCAAAGGGAAAAAATATAACTGTTTCAGTGAATGAGTATGGAGCAGTTAGATATGCTCCGGGGCTTTCCAAATTTTATAATGATATGCTAAAAATTTTTGAAAACAATAAATACTCTCATGCGATCTGGATGTGGTATCCTGAATGGGAACCCTTTGATCTTATCTCAGAATTTAATTTTTTATATGGAACAGATTTGGAGAATCTTGAGGAGATTAAGAATCCTCTGTCGGAGGTGATTTTTAGAAGCTGGAGTAAAAATAAAATTAATCCTTCAAATGTGATTTTTATAGATAGGCAGAAGAGGGGTAAGGG
>JALXDT010000234.1 GCA_027070475.1 Candidatus Aminicenantota bacterium
TTTTTGATAAGAATATAGAAAAGGTGTGCCAATTCGAAAATTGGCACACCTTGAATCAAAGACGGGACTAAAAGCTATATTTTATCTTCACATAGACCATATCATTTTTGTTGAATCGTCCGAACATTCCCTTATCCCCGTAGAAAATATTAGCACCTAAAAGAATATTCACACCATCTGTAAGGTCATAGGAAATCTTAGGCCTGATCAAACCATCATTGTCAGTTAACCCTATGTATGAAAAAAACTCAAGATGAAGAGTATCTCCTTCAAGAAGGTCCTTTCTTGCAAGAAATGTCATGAGGTTGTTAACTTCATTGTTAACAATAAAATCATCATAATCAATTATGTACTGCTGAATAAATTGTGTGCTGAATTTAATCCCGGATATGGTAAAATCAGCTCCTATTAGATAGTTTAAATAATTCTTTTCAGTAACTCCTTCAGGTGCTTTGGGATCCTCTGTCTGAAAGTATTTACCCCAGTAGTATGCACCTTCACCTCTTAACACAATGGGACCCAATGTTGTACTGAAGCTTCCACCGGTAAGAGTCAATCTGTGATGTTCGGGAATTGCGGTCAGAGATAATAGCTGATGGGTAAGAGGGTCGATCTCCTTTAATGTGTGAATTGTAGGATCCGCATCCCATGTATAGCCTCCCATTATTTCAAAATCAATAGCGGATGAAAACACAGAGTATTTTGCGAAAATTTCACTGTTTTTAATTGAAGGTTTTATATCTTTTTTTGAAAAATCAAATGTTGGATTAATAGGGAAATGGGGAGTAACCGCCCAGATTGAATTGCTTTCCGGGAACTTTGTGGAAGAAAATACAGGAACCCATACTATTTCAAGTGTATTATCACCTATATAATAATCAAACTTAACAGAGGTAACGCCCATTCTTATCTCTTCAAAATCTCTCAAAAGAAATTCCGAAAGATCTTTCGGGGAGATAATATCCGTAATAAAAACACCATCAGCTTTTCCCCATATTATTTGCTGTTTTCCTATCCTGAGATCAAATGAATCGAAGAACAGATCAATATAAGCCTCTCTAACATCAAAGACAGTTGTCTTGTCAGAATACTGATACACATATGGATTTACTTTGAATCCAACCTTGCTCGTTTGAAGGGTAAAATCAAGATTAAGAGTATTCTGGACAATTGAAAAATCCATATCATCGATTAAAAGAACTCCATCATAGTTTCTAACATAACCATTAATTTTAAGCCCATCCGAAAATCCGAACCCTATACCGAAAAGCAAAATAATAATTATTAATAAAACAGAGTTCTTTCCTTTCATTATAAACCCCTTTTCATCATTCTGACAGTAAATTTATTGGAAGGAATTCCCGAGTCAACTTTAATATCAGACAAAAGCATTATAGTTTTATGATTCTTCTGGATATTGTTCATCTCAACATTAACAATAATCCAATAACCTTTAATATTCTGAGCTTTTTTTAATGTTAATGTTTTCAGATGTTCTCCGTCTTCATCATAAAACTCCTTTTTAACTCCATACCATCTGTCCTTAACAACCCATGTAACTGTTTTGGAATACATATAATCCTCATCCTTCGGTGTGCTCTCAACAACATAGCATTCAAGTCCATTTACCTTTTCCATTCTCAAAATCTTGTGATTATCCTCTTCAGGATTTCTGTCTCCAAGATCATCATAGGTAAAATCGGAGCCCATAAAATAGTCTCCTTTGCTATCGCTTGAAATTCTTTTAACCTTTTTAAGGGCGGGAAGATAAATCCACTGATCATCATCCTTATTAGGATCATCATAACTCCAATTCATAAAAGAGGTATTTCTAACATCCGCAGGAGAAATAAAGAACATAATCTTTTTTTCAACCTTTCCGAAATCCTTTATAAACTGTTTGATTTTTCTGACTCTCTTTTCTCCATTGGAATTTACAAGAGTCATAGTAAGAGTAGCCTCCATATCTTTAGGAGCTTTTCTGTTGTAAACTTTTTTCATAACTTCAAGTCCTGTTAATTTCTTTTGAGAAAAAAGGCCTCCTGATAAAACGATTAATGAAACAAACAAAATCATAATGCTTTTTAAATTAATTTTCATTTTTTACCTCCTTTTTAAAGTAAATATTTTTTATGTAAAGTATAATGAACATTATTGTAAGGGTTCCCAAAAAGCTTGTGAACATATTGAGAGAAACAAGCTCACCTAAATTTCTATTGGGGGGGAATACGGAAAACACAAGAACCATAAAGCCTGCTATAACAACAAGAGCATTGAAAAGAATCGCTCTTCCCGCATGGTACATAGTATGCTTTGAAGTTAGGTCCTTATCTTTAAATTCCCTTGCATATATTCTGTATCTGTCAATAAAGTGTATTGCATAATCTATTCCTATTCCTATCGCAATGCTTGATATTAAAGCTGTGGTTGAAGAAAGAGGAATATTTGTCCAGCCCATAACCCCGAAATTTATAATTGCCGTTAATGCTATTGGAACAGAGCCAATAAGCCCGATAAAAAAGTTCCTGAACATTATTGTCAGAAGAATTACCACTATGAAAAGAGAAACAATAAGGCTTGATATCTGTCCTTTCAAAAGCAGATCAGTAAAAACAAGAGCTTTGTAACCGGAGCCGGCATAATTTATGTTGACCCCTAATTTTTTAAATTTTTCCCTGAAAGTTTCAATAACCTTTATAGCTTTTTTCAATTGGACGGAATCATCACTTTTAAGCTGAAAGGTTAAATTTGCTTTCTGATACTTATCATCAACAACTCTCCAGAGATTTTCAGGATCTCCTGACATCTCATAAAGCAAAAGGAATTGAGCTATCAAATCTTTATTATCGGGAATTTTATTAAATTCCTCTTTGTCAGCGTGCATAACTTTATTCATTCTTTTTATAAAATCAGCAAGGGAAAAGGAATCGCCCACTACCGCAAGAGAGCCTGTTACCTTATCCTGCAATTTAACCATCTCTTTTAAAACTTCGGGGTTTTTAAATGTATCCTTTTCCTTTCCCTCAAGAATCACATTCAATGTAGTTGTTCCGCCAAAATGCTGATTTACAAAATGGTCTGTTTTAACAATCTGGCTGTCCTTTTCAAACTTTGCAAGAAAACTTGAACTTACCCAGACCTTTGTTATTCCGTAAATTGAAAGGATTAAAACTATAAGAGTAAGAATAATAACAAAAACTTTTCCCTTAATTACCTTTTCAGTGAAAGTAAAATACGGTTTTGTATGCTCCTGTTTCTCCTTTTTACTCCTGAATTTTGGTAAATTAAAAACATATAAAACCGCTGGAATAAAGAGAATGGAAAGTATGAAAGCTGAAAAGACTCCGAAAGCTGAGAATAATCCGAAATATTTGACAGGATAAACTGAAGATGTAAGAAGAGAAACAAACCCCACCATTGTTGTTACGGCAGCCATCATAACAGGTTTCCACATCTCCTTTACCATATTGGAAATTGCATCTGATTTTGAGATTTCAGGGTGTTCTTTTAAGTGTAGCTCAAGATGGCTGTATAAATGAACTCCGTATGCAACTCCAATTGCAATCAGCATTACCGGGATCATAGTGCTTACCGCATAAATAGGGATATGAAGTGATGCCATCAAACCGAATGTCCAGATTGTACTAATTAACACAACAATCAATGTGGTAATTGTATTCTTCAAACTTTTCAAAAGAAACCACAATACTCCGAAAATAAACAGGATTACAATGGGTACCATTTTTTTCATATCCTTTGGCATTAAGTAAGCAAGAGTTCCCTCAACAATCGGTCTTCCGGCAACATAAATTTTTTCCGGTCCCTCATATTTTTTTGCTAACTTTAGAATTCTATGGTAAAAATCCTGAGAAAAAACATTATCATCAATCCTTGCGACAATAATTGAAGATTTAAGGTCTTTGGAGACAAGCTTTCCATACACCATATCATTTGTGATTACCATATTTTTAACTTTTTCAAGCTTTTCTTTTGTTTTCGGAACTCTTTTGTAAAAAGATCTTACATCAAGCCCATCCTCGGTTCCCACTATATTGTCCGCAGTGTATAGTGATGTAATATCCTCTTTTCTGATTTCTTTCATCTTTCCTAATTCTTTAGTAATTGATTTGATTTTCTTTAATGTGGAAGGATTAAAAATTCCATCTTCATTGTATATTGCAAATATAATTCCATCTTTAATATTGAACCACTTTTCAGCCTTATTGCTGTACTTAAAAGCCGGATGATCCTGAGGCATATATTTATCAAGGTCAGTTTCAAGACGCGAATTATTTTTTGCAATTTTTGCAAAGACAAAGGTAATAACGATTATCACCAGAATTATCAAAATCGAAAATTTTAATGATTTTTTTACGAATTTTTCCATCTTTTCCTCCCTTGTTTGTTAATATTAACTAACTTTTGTTTGCTATTAAAACCCACATCAATTGATATGGGGTCTTTAATTTATTTTTAAAGTATGATTCCTTTTTTAGTTGGTCTTGGAGTTTTACAAACCAAAACACGCACATCTTTTTCCGTATTATTCGTGATATAGTGCACCACATCTTTAGGATTTTCTATTACTGCATCAGCAGCTACAATTTCGGTTTCGTCACCAATAGTGACGCTTGCCTCTCCTTCTAAAACATAAATAAACACATCAACAGGAGTGATATGTGGTTTCAGCGATTCGCCAGGCTTCAATA
>JALXDT010000235.1:0-14355 GCA_027070475.1 Candidatus Aminicenantota bacterium
ATATAATACTGTGAAGCTTTGATTTTTCTTACCTATTATAATCAAACATTTATATTCCTATAAATATATGTATGTACAAAATTAAAAATATCTTTAGGAATTGGTTCTCTAACATAGGGGTGAACTCTATTAGAAAGAAAGGAGAAAACAAGTTCTTTCTCAGGTACCACAGCAAGAGAAGTACCAGTAAATCCATTGTGATATCCTGATTTTTCAGGAAAATCAGGTGATAAAACAGCTCCTTCCGAAGTTTTCAATATTAGCCCTATGGATCTGTGAGTCTTGCCAAATGGTGTAAAGTTTTTAAAAAAAAGTTTAATGGTTTCGGGTTTAAAAATAGTGGAAACATTTTCTAAAAGTTGATTTCCCAACATACCTATCTCCTTTGCTGTTGAAAAGAGTCCTGAATTTCCCGCCGTTCCTCCTGAAAAAAAGGAATTACCATCATGTACCTTTCCCCATATTACTCCTTTTCTCTCAGGTATTTTTAATCTGAACAATTTTTCTGATTTTAATCTTTCATATTCATTCCCTTTTTCAGTAGCTGAGATTTTTTCCTTCAGTTTCTCGGGGGGAGAGAAATAAGTTTCCTTCAAATTCAACTTATCCCGAATAAGAGAATAATAAAGATTCTCATAACTTTCTCCGCTTACCTTTTCAATTATTGCTTTTAAGATAATATAATTTATACAGCTATAGATAACAGAGGTGCCTGGTTTTGCTTCCATTTCGGTATTTAAAGCTTCTTTTAATATATTATCAAACCCTGATTTATCATAGTATAGTGGCTTCCAGCTTATAATTCCCGAACTGTGTGTTAAAAGCTGCAAAACAGTTATTTCTCTCTTATTCTCTGGTAAATTTTTAAAAAAAGATTTTAAAGGAGAATTAAGGTTCAAAGCCCCCTCTTGAAAGAGTAAGCCTACTAAAAAACTCGTAGCCACAATTTTCGTTATTGATGCTACATCATAAAGAGTATTATCTTTTGCTTTAATTTTGACAGGCTCCAAAACAGAAAATCCATCAGAAAATGTAACTATCTCCTCGCCTTTTTTAAAAACAGATAAAGAGTAAGAAGTAATTCTCCCTTCATTAATTTTTTGTTTTAGAAAACTTTTCAGATCTTTCATTTATCAACCTTGAAATCTTCTCAGCTACTTGAAGGGCAAAAACTCCTTCTTCAAGAGATATTTCCTGTTTATCTTCCCCTTTTATTGCATTGACAAAATTCTCCAGCTCCAGTTTTAAGGGTTCCTCCTTTTTAACTTCCAGAGCTGTTCTCTTTATATTATTTTTATAAACCCTCGTTACATAAACTTCCTGAATAGTATAATCAAGATTAAAATAAGAACTTTTCTGAAAAATCCTAACCTTCCTCACCTTTTCTGCTGAAACACGGCTTGCTGTTAAATTAGCGACAGAGCCATCCTCAAATTCAATGATTACATTTGCAATATCTATCTTTTCTGTAACAACAGGAATTCCAACTGCCCTTATATCTTTGCATTTTTCCCTGACAAGGCTAAATACAATATCTATATCATGAATCATTAAATCCTTAATTACATCTACATCAAGAGCCCTATTCGAGAATCTTCCTAATCTTTCTGATATAAAATAAAATGGAAACTCAACCTTATCTCTAAAGGATTTAAGAGCTGGATTGAATCTTTCTATATGTCCAACAGTAATTATGCTGTTTCCCCTTTTCTTAATTTCAATAAGCTCTCTTGCCTGAGAAACAGTGGCTGTAACAGGTTTTTCTATTAATACATGCTTATCTCTTTCCATCAATCTTTTTGCAATTTCATAATGAGTTACAGTAGGTGTGGAAATAATAAAAGCATCCGCTTTATTTAAAACATCTTCATAATTAATATAATATGGGACATCAAATTCCTCGCCAACAGTTCTCACTCTTTCTGGATTTATATCCACGACTCCTACCAATTCAACATCATTTAATTCCTTTAATATTCTGGTATGATGATACCCTAAATATCCAACTCCGATAACAGCTATCTTTATCATAAAGCCACCATAAATAATTTTTGCTTTTTAGAATACTCCATACATCCATCAAAGTCAAGCATAATTGTTTTATCTCCTTCTACAACTAAACCTATACCCCCACATTTTTTTATATTTTTTAAGGTATCTGAGCCAACCACAGGCATATCAAAACTCATGCTTTGATAGGGATTTGATACTTTAACAACAAAGAACTCTTTAACATATTTTCCAACTCTTTTTATCATTTCATCAGTTCCCTCTATAGCTTCAACCCCAACAACTATACCATCCTTAAAAGCAATTGCCTGTCCTATGTCAAGCTCAGCTATTCTCTTCGCTATTGCAAAAGCTTGATCAATTTCATTTTTCATACCTTTAGAAATCTTCCCAACGGAAAATCCCTTCGGGGGAATATGCTCTTTTAAAAGAAAATCATACTCTACCAATTTCATATTATTCGATTCTAAAAAATCACTTATTACAGAGTAAATAGAAAGAGTGTTTTTACTTTTTAACTTTTTTAAAAGAGAAAAAGCTTTAATATCTGGAGAAAAATCTCTAAAAACATTAATGTGCTCGACTTTGCCAGCCATTATAAGTTCTTTAATCTTATTATCCCTAAAAAATTTTAATATCTTACTAACTTCACCAATTTTAAAAATTCCACTTTTAAAACTAATATTACTTAATTCAGGATCACCAAAGCCCTTCAAAATAGCTGTGTAAACCGTCTTCTCTCTCTTGTTTAATTCCTCTATTATTAATTTAGGGAGTTTTCCCTTTCCAGCTATTATCCCTATCTTTTCATCCATTTATCAGCGGTTTTTTTTATAAAACCTCTTTTTGAATTTTGAATAAAATTAATAAGGTGGTTAAGTTCTTTATTATCAGATGGTAACTCCTCTTTTATCTTATTTAGAGCCTGAGAGGTATTTAAACCACTTCTAAAAAGTATTTTAAAAGCCTCTTTAATTATTGCAACAGTCTCTTTAGAGATTCCATTCCTTCTCATACCTATTGAATTTACATCCATAATAACAGCAGGTCTTGCTCCTATTACTCTTGCAAAAGGGGGCACATCCTGAGAAATCACAGCATATCCTCCAACAAAACTAAATCTTCCTACTCTTGCGAATTGATGAACTCCCACAAAAGCACTAATTATAGCATAATCCTCAACTATTACATGCCCCCCCATTGTAGCTCCATTTGTAAAAATTGTATTATTTCCTACCTGAACATCATGGGCTATATGGGAATATGACATAAAATAGTTGTTGTCACCTATTCTTGTAACTCCTCCCCCTTTCGTAGTTCCCATGTTTACACTGGTGTACTCCCTTATTATATTATTATTACCGATTATTACCTTATTAATCTCATCCTTATATCCCAGATCCTGAGGAGGAGTTCCAATTGTAACAAAAGAATAGATTTTGTTATTTTCACCTATTTCAGTATCTCCTGTAATAATAACATTTGGATAAACAACCGTTCCTTTCCTTATTTTTACATTTTTCCCGATAAAGGAAAAAGCACCTATACTTACTCCCTCTTCTAAAATTGCACCCTTCTCAATAATTGCTCTGGAACTGATTTCTGTCATTCCTAATCTAAGAAAGGCCCAATTCCTCTTTTGTTTTAATAGCAGATAAAATAGTAGCGGAAGCTACGATTTCGCTGTTAACTTTAGCCACTCCCTCGATCTTGGAAACTCCTCTTCTAAAAAAAATTAATTTGACTTCAAGCTCAAGAGTATCTCCTGGAAGAACGGGCTTCTTAAACCTGGCCTTTTCCACTCCTCCTAAAAACATAACCGAATTTTCCTTGGTAAACTTACTTTCTAACTTCTGGAGAAGTAGAATACCTCCAGCTTGGGCAAGAGCTTCTATTATCAAAACTCCGGGCATTACCGGGTTGTCGGGGAAATGACCAACAAAAAAAGGCTCATTAAAAGAGACATTTTTTATAGCTCTTAATGTATCCTCCTTTATTTCTACTATTCTATCTACAAGCAAAAAAGGATATCGATGGGGAAGATAGTTTAAAATTTTTTGAGTTTCAAACATCCTGCCTATTTATTTTTTCGTTGATGAAAGTTTCATCTTATTATATCTCTGGATAACAATATCAGTAATGTCAATAGCTTTATCCATATCAATTATACCGGCTCTTGTCACATCAAAAATTATTGTAATTCCCCTTTCTTTTCTTATCTTCTTTATTATAGGCTCAAGCTCTTTTGTTATTTGCCCTAAAAGTTTATTGCTCTGGTACTGAATATCCATCTGGGCAGCTTTTATTTCCTGCTGAATAGAGGCTTTCTTTGAATCAATTTTCTTTTGAAGATCCAATCTTGCAGCATCACTCATAGTAAAACCCTGCGTCTGAAGTTTTTGCTCAAGATTATTTAATTCTCTTCTCATTCTGTTTATTTTGTCCTGTTTTGCTTTTTGGAGATTCTGTAATTTTTTCAAAATCTTCTTCCCTTCAATTGAGTTTTGTAAAACCTTTTGAGGATTAATTACTGCAATCTTTGTTGTGCTTTGAGCAAAGACAAAAGCTCCCAATAAAACCAATACTACCAAACTTGATAAAATTCTTTTTTTCATCTATTTCCTCCAAATATTTTTTTTAAAATGTTGTTCCAACACCAAACCTCATCTGAAAATGATTTTCACCTTCATAAAGCGTCCTTGGATTATAAGCAAAAATCAATCTAAAAGGAACACTTAAAGCAGGTATAAAAATTCTTACTTCAGCTCCTAAAGATGAATACATATCTTTAAAGGTTATAGGAACTCCTGGAGCCCAAGTGTTTCCTCTATCATAAAAAAATATTAGATTCAATGGTGTTTGTTTTCCAAGTGGGATCTTATATTCAAAGTTAAACTGTAAAAGTCTGTCTCCACCTACAATATATCCAGCTGAATCTCTTGGAGCTATCTGATAAACTTCAAATCCCCTGATAGACATTTCTCCACCCATGTAAAATCTTTCGTAGAATGGAATTTCCTGCTCATCAAGAGATTTTATATAACTTCCCTCAAAATGGATTCCTATTGTGTGCCTTCTTAGAATTCCCTGGAAATATTTTGTAAACAAAAATCTTGGTTTATAAAGGCTATAATCTCCTCCCAAAAATTTTCCTGAAAATTTAAGGCTGAATCCAAGCATTATTCCTGAAGTGGGATCGAGAGGAGAATCAACAGTGGAATAATAAAGGTTAGGGATTAAACTTGAAAAAGCTCTCTCACCCTTTTGATAATAATAGTAATAGTAAGGATTATAGCTCATCTGGAAAAGATCACTTACATCCCTTACATTAATTTTTTCATAAGAATAGGTTAAACTAAAATTTAAATATCTATAAAGTCTTGTACTAACAGAAAAGCTTGCACCTTTTGTGGATCTATCAAAAAGGTATGGATATACCATAGATCTATTAAAAATATTAAAACCAAGAGACATCGGGAGATCAAAGACATAAGGTTCAGTAAAACTAAAGCTATAATTTTTAGTCCTTGAACCATACATTAACATCATGCTCATCTTTTCACCGGCGCCCATAAAGTTTATCGTTGAATAGGAAAACATCACAAAGGTTCCTTCATATCCACTGTATCCACCGCTAAACTGAAACATATTTCTTCCAAGCTCTGCCACTTTTACTGTTAAATCAATCTGTGAAGGATCCTTTGGGTCAGGTTTAACATCGGGCATCTCCTTAATATCAACCAGACCCAATTGCTTCATCCTTCTCAAGCTCTGTTCAAAAAAGCCAGTCCTGAAAACATCTCCCTCTCTTAAAAAAAACTCCCTTCTTAAAACAAAGTCTTTTGTATAAGTATTCCCTTTAAAACTTAAATACCTAAGATATGCTTTTTTATTTTCCTGAATATTTATTTTTATAGTAACAGTTTTATGAACAGGGTCAAGACTCTCACTGGGAGCTACCTGACAATAAAAGTATCCTCTATTTCCGTAAAATTTCTGAATGTCCTGAATACTATCATTTCTCTTTTTAAGACTATACCAATCTCCCTTCCTTAATTTAAAAAGTGCTTTAATTAAAAGCTTTGGCAATACCTTATTCCCACTAACCTTTATTCCCCCTATTTTATATCTTTTACCTTCTACTATGGGAATTATAATATTCACCATTTTTCGCTTTTTAAAGAATGCATCTCTTTTAACAACATATTTTAACTTTGGCTCACCTATCTTCACCTCTAAAAAGCCTCTATTATAGTAAGCCTCCTTTATATTATCCAGATCCTCTTTTAATTTATCCATTGAAAAATTATCTTTATGAAAAAGGGAAAAAATAAATGAGTTTTCTCTCTGCTTTTTTAAATACCATTTTAAGATAAAAGAAGGAATCGAGTGATTTCCAACAAATTTTATCTTATTTATTTTTACACTTAATCCTTTTTTAACAAAGATTTCTATATCAATATCTCCATCTTTTCTCTTTTTGGTTTTAACTCTAACTTCTGACCCTTCATAATTTTTTTCTGCCAAATACTCTTTTATAGCCCTTTCAACACTTTTAACTTTATAAGGATCATAATATGAATAAGGAAGGATTCGTATATTCTTTTCATCAAGTTTTTTGGTTATATCTTTCTCTTTCACTCCCTTTGTAATATAGTTAATCGTTTTTACAACAGGTCTCTCCTCTACCTTAATAATTAAAGTGGTTCCTTTAACTGAATCCTCTTTTTCTACCTCTATATAGTCAAAAAATCCAGTATCCCATAATTTTTTTATTCCTTTGTCTACTCTCTCTAAACTATATTGTTCACCCTTTGTAACCCCAAAATAGTAAAGTACAGTCTCTACTGACAATCTCTTGTTGCCCTCAACCTTTATTGAAACAATCTCAGTAGCAAAAACAGGGGAAACAAAAATTAAAATAAAAAAAATCAAAAGAACTCTATTTAACTTCCGCATACTTTCTCCCTCTCTAATAAAGTTATATTATATATCACAAAAAATAGAAAAAAACAATTTAGGAATTTTATAATCGAGGGTAAAAATGCTAAAATATTCATCTATTCTTTTCAAATATTGAAATTTCTTTTTTTACCTTTTCCACATACTTACTTTTTGTAAAATTTGCTCTGGAAAACCTTAAAGCTTCCTCAGCTACCTTTTTACCTTTTTCCCCCAGAGCCTTTTTTATTCCTTTGGAAATACTTTCAGGCTCAGGGGATACGAGAATTGAAATTTTTTCATTTAATAGTTGTGTATGGCTTAAAATATTTGTTGCGACTATGGGCTTTCCTGACTTAAGATAGCTATATATTTTTAAAGGAGTGTTTGTACCTTTCTTTCTTAATGATAAAAGAATATCACAGGCTTCAATAAAATTTATCACATCCCTTTTATGAACCTGTGAAATAAATCTAACTTTATTCTCATCAAATTTAAAATTTTTCTTATACTGGGCAATCTGCTCTTCCCTTCCTCCCACAATCAAAATCCCCACACTATCATCCAAAAAGTTTGAAGCTTCGAGGAGAAGGTCAATTCCCTGATAATGCTCCAGAGTTCCTGCATAGAGCGCAATCTTTCTACCTTTAAATATATTCTTTATCTCCTGCACTCTTTTACTATCAGCTTCATACTCTTCATCCAAAAAATTTTCAATCAGATGTGAGTTCGCCTTCGGATATTTTGAAAGAACATATTCCTGCAATGCGGGACATATTGTTATTATTGAATCAGAGTTTTTTAAAACAAAATTTTCAAGGATTTTTACAAATCCTATAATAATCTTTGATTTCGTAAAATTAAAGTTTGTCATCTGCTGCGGCAATGAAGAGTGCATATCATAAAGATGCTTTTTTCCAAAAAATTTCCTTAAAAAGGCTCCCAAGTATCCCCCCTCTTCATGGGTATGAATAAAATCATACTTACCAAAGAGAGCTTTAAAAAAAGCTTTTGGAAATAGAAAGAGATCAAGAATAATTTTCGCAAAGGATGGCCCTATCTTTATCTTTTTGATGAAGGGGGGGCGAAAGGATCTGAAAATCTTTAAATTATCAATCTCAACATCCTCTCCGATCGGATAGGTTACAAGGTCAACCTGATGTCCCATTTCCGTAAGAGCCTTAATTCTATAAAATTCACTGAAAGGAGTACCTCTCGATTCAAAAAATGGTTCCGGTGCTATCATCAATATCTTCATATTTCACCTGTCTTCGGATTTTAACATTTGTAAGACATTTATTCAATAAAAAGCAAAACTCCTACTGTAGTGGAATAGTGGAAGATTGGAATTATGAATAGTGAATTGTTAATAGTGAATCGGGGTTGTTAGTGTTCAGGTATTTGTTAAGAATGTTGTGAAGGATAATGTAGGGGCAATTCATGAATTGCCCCTACAACAATTTTAATTCTTCATTTTGAACAACTATTCTATCCAGTAAATCTATGAATTCAACAGAGATATCATTTCCGAAGGTTCAAGGACTATTGCAACCCTTCCATCACCCAAGATTGTGCTTCCTCCTATCCCGGGAATGCTCGAAAGATATGGGGGAAGAGGCTTAACAACCATATCAAGCTCCTCTTCAAGTTCATCTACAATTAGCCCAAATTTAATTCCCATATTTTTTAATATAATAATATTTAATTCATTATCTTCATTAAGTGATGATTTTATATTTTCTTCCGCAATATCATAGTTTTTTTTCAAATCCAAAAGCTCTATAACTTCCCCTCTAATATTTACTATTCTTCTGTCTTTGAAAAATCTTATATCATCCTCTTTTATCTTTATTATCTCTTCAACATTCTCCAGAGGAACAATATAATATTCCGTACCCAATCTAAAACTCAAACCTTTGGTTATAGCAAGAGTGAGAGGTAGTTTTATAATTATAGTTGTTCCTACTCCCTTTTCGGTCTCAATTTCAATGGAGCCCTTTAACTTTGTTATATTGGTTTTAACAACATCCATACCAACACCTCTTCCGGAAACTTCCGTTACTTTATCAGCAGTTGAAAATCCCGGTAAAAAGATAAGATTGATGGCCTCTCTCTTACTCAGTTTTTCAGCTTCCTCCTCACTTATTAATCCCTTTTCAACAGCTTTTCTTTTTATTTTTTCGATATCCATTCCTCTACCATCATCTATTATCATAATAATAACATTATTGCCTTTTTTCTCAGCCTTTAGAAGAATTGTACCGGTCTCCTCCTTATTATTCTTTCTTCTCTCTTCTGGAGTTTCAATCCCATGGTCACAGGAATTTCTCACAATATGAACAAGAGGATCACTAATTTTTTCAATAACTGTTTTATCCAATTCAGTATCTTCTCCCTCCATTACAAGCCTTATCTTTTTCCCGTTTTTTAAAGCAAGATCTCTTACCATTCTCGGAAATTTTTGAAAAACAGTTTTAACTGGTATCATTCTAATCTGAACTATTGTATTTTGAAGATCTTCAGCCAGTCTTCCGATCTTCATTATCATCTTTTCTTTAAACTCTTTTGCAATATCAGGAACATTAGCTTGCACAAGCTTTGTATAAATATGGAAAAAACTGTTCTTTGAAATTATAAGCTCTCCTATGTCATTCATAAGTTTATCAAGCTTATCCATCCTAACCCTTATGGATTCAATCTGAGTGGAAGAGAGAGGCATCTTAAATTCTCTTTCTTTCTTCTCTGCTCTTTCTATCTGTTTTTTTTGTTCCTCAAGAGCTTCTTTAAGGTCCTTTTCATCTATCTTTCCCTTTTCAACCAAAATCTCACCTATTTTCTTCACCCCGCTTTCTTTGAACTCTCTTCCTAAATTTTCTTCTTTAAATTTTTTAAAGAAAGCAATCTTATCTTCCAATATACCTGTAGCTATACCATCCTTCAAATTAAATTTCCCCTTTTCCAGAAATTCAATTGTTTCCTTTACAGTTTGAATACTCTTCTTTAATTCCTCATCATCAATATCCATCGTTGATGTTTCAAGAAGCTTTATTATTCTCTTAAATGTATCAATATCTTTTTTCGTATATTCCTGTTTATTTTTCCATTCATTAAGAAGTTTTTCCGAAACATCTAAAAATTGATCCATCGCTTCAGCTACTGGATCATATCCCGAGCTCTTCTGTTCTTCCTTTGTCTCTTTTTCTTCTTTAAATTCTTTTTTTGAAAGCTCTCTTATCAAATTATCCGGCAAAGGCACACTTTCTCTATTCTCTCTTTGAATAATTCTGTCAAAGATAAGATTCATATAATCAAGGGCTCTAAATAAAAGTGAAATGATTTCTGAGGAAAGCTTTAACTTTCCATCTCTAACTCTTTGAAGCAAGGATTCTCCACCATGTGCTACATCCTTAATAAATGATAAAAGTTTTGCTTCATAGCTCTCTTGCTCGATAAGAGATAGTAAAAGCCCAGAATTACCTTTTAGACTATGAAGGGATCTGAAAACTTCATTTATACTATCCTGATTATCAGGGTTATTTTCAAGTGTTAAAAGATGGTTTTCAATATTATCAAGATGCTCTTTTGCTTCATCCTTATATTGAACAAACATATCAGATGGTATTTCTGCATTTTTTAAATTGGTAGTATCCAGATTTTCTTCTGTTTTTATAATTTTATCTTCAGCTTTTTCTACTTTAACCTGTTCTGACTTTTCTGAAGTACCTCCTTCCTTTTCTCTCACTTCCTTTATCTCTTCTATAATACTTTCATCTATTTCCAAATTTAAAATCACATCCTCTTCAGATGATTCAACTGAATTTTTAACCTCTAAAATCAAACTTCTTAAAATGTCACTTCCTTTTAACAACACATCAACAATCTCCTGTGTAAGCTCTCTTTTACCTTTTCTAAGATCATCCAGTAAAAATTCAAGATTATGGCTGAGATTTTTTATAGGAGTAAGAGACAAAAAGGAAGAAGTTCCCTTTATAGTATGAACTGCTCTGAAAATATCATTTACAGTTTCAATATCATAGTTTGCTTCCATCTCCAAAATTCTCTCTTCAATATCATTTAATAGCTCAAGTGATTCTTCAACAAACCCTAAAGCCAAACTTTTATCATCTTTTGTAATTGTAATTTCCATCATTCACCTCCTCTCTTTTTTACCAACATTTCAATAGATTTTACAAGTTTTTCAGGGTTTACAGGTTTAACAATATAAAAATCGCATCCTGCTTCAAAGCCTTTTCTTTTATCCTCTGCTTCATCCTCTGTAGAAATTATTATTATAGGAATTTCCCTTATTTTTTCATCGTCTTGTTCCCTTACAGTTTTTATAAAGGTTATACCATCCATTCTCGGCATATTAATATCAGAAAGGACAATATCATACTCATCGGTTAATAGTTTTTCCAATGCTTCATATCCATCACTCGCTTCTCCTATCTTAAACCCCGCACTCCTAAGGATATATGCATGATAATTTCTTGTCATATTTGAATCATCAACAATTAAAACCTTTATATCTTTTCTCCCTTTCACCATTACCTCCTTTAAGGTTTAAAATAAACTATAGTATCCCGTACCTTTCTCATCTTAAAAACTGTTGTAATTCTGCTGATAGATTCAGAATGTCCTAAAAAGATATATCCACCGTGATTTAAGGAATTATAAAAAAGATTAACAACCTTTTTTCTTGATTCATCATCAAAATAGATTAAAACATTTCTGCAGAATATAAAATCATAGTTTTTCTTTCTTATCATTTTGGCAGTATCAAAGAGGTTAAGTTTCTCAAAAGTCACCATATTTTTTATTTCATCTTTTATCTTATAATTGTCACCAACTTTGATAAAATATTTTTTTAGATATGTAGGAGGTACATCCTTGACAGATCTTTTATCATATATCCCATTAATCGCCTTTCTCAAAACATTCTCATCTATATCAGTAGCAAGTATTTCAATATCCCACATATCAACATTATCCAGTATTTCTCTTACAATAATTGCTAAAGTATAAGGTTCTTCCCCTGATGAACATCCAGCAGACCATATTTTAATTTTGAGAAAATCCTCCTTTATTCTCTTCTCTTCCAGCTCAGGCAGCAACACCTCTCCAAATACTTCCAATTGATAAAATTCTCTGAAAAAATAGGTTTCATTAGTGGTTAATAAATTTATTAGATTTTGAAACTCTCTTCCATCCTTATCACTAAATCTGAGCAATCTGTAATAATCAATAGCCTTCTCTATTCCTAATTTTTCCATCCTCTCCAAAACTCTTCTCTTTACAAAAGCAATCTTTCTATCTTCAAAATGAATTCCCGCTTTGGAGTAAATCAATTTTTTAAACTTAATAAAATCTTCAACAGTAAACTGGAGCATTATCCCTCCTTATATTAAATCTTCAAGTAAAGAAATAATCTCTTCATCATCTTTAAATCTATCTTTTATACTTAATAGTTCTTCCTTAAATTCACTTTCTTTACCCTTAAGACCGATTACTTCAAGACAACCAAGAATCAGCATCCTATCACTTTCAGCCAAACATTTTTTCAAAGTATCATCCAACTGCTTATTCTTGAAATTTCCTAAAAATGTAATTAACCCATATTTGTTTATCGAATTTATGTCTTTGAAAATCATCGCCTCGATTTTTTTGTAAGTATTGTCAGGAAGTTTTTCAATATTATTGTTTCTTACTATGTGTTCTATTGCATTCATAATTTCTTTTAAATATGAAGTATCCAATAAATCCATTGCATCTGTTAAATACTCTATATCTTCACTTGAACCAAAGTTTCCTATTATTCTAAGATAGGGAAAAATTAAAATAGGATCTATATCTTCAAATTCTCCGAACTGAGATTTTAATTTTTTTAATATGTCTCTATCACCTATAACTGATAAAGTTTCAAGTGCAACTACCTTTAAAAAGGAAACATCTGTCTCCTGATAAATTTTGAAAACAGCCTCTTTAAATTCCTTTAGCCCTAAATCCCCGATGTATTCAATAGTTGTTATAACAACATTTATATCTTTATCTTTCAATCCTTTTTTTAAAACTTCCACCTTTTTGGGGTCATCAATCTTGTAAGCAGTGTCAACACTGAGCTTTCTTATATCCTTATCATCACTGTTCATAGACTCAATCAAAACATCAATAACATTTCCTCTCTTATCCCTTAAAATTTCCATAGCCGCATTTCTTAAAAAAGCACTCTTCGAAGAGAATAATTTAACAAGTTCTCTATTTAATTCATCATCATCTATTTTCTTAAAATAATCGACAATGATTTCCCTTACAGCTTCATTCTCTGTTAATTTAAACAATTTCATAACTTCTTGAATTATCTCCTTATCATTAATACTCTCATCACTTATCTCAATTAAAGCTGATACAACTTCATCATTATCTTCACTAAAGAGTTTTTTTATTATCTCATGCTTATTCATAAATCACCTCCTGAATTAACAGATAATCTGAAAATTTCCTTCCATCTCTCTATCTTCTTTACAGTGTGTTCAACTATTTCACCTACAAAATCAAGAGATTTAAAGGGTTTTATTATATAATCGTTCGCTCCCAGCTCAAATGCCATTAAAATTCTGTTTAAACTTGAATATGCTGTCATTATAATAACTTGAACAAGAGGGTCAATCATCTTTATCTCCCTCAGCATATCAATCCCATTCATTTCAGGCATCTGAATATCAAGAAGAGCTATGTGAACCTTATCCTTTTCAATATATTCCAGAGCATTTTTAGGATTAGAGAAAACGATTGTTTCAATATTTTCTTTTTTTTCAAAAAACTTTTTCAATGATTTTAATATCAACTCTTCATCATCCACAATTAATAACTTAAATTTATTCATTACCTCCCTCCATTAATGGTAATTTTATAGTAAATTTTGTGCCCACACCGGGCTCTGAAAAAACATAGATTTTTCCTCTATGAGAATCAATGATCTCTTTAACAACTGATAAACCCAGCCCTGTTCCCTCATTTATTTTCTTTGTTGAAAAAAGAGGATTAAAAATTTTGTTCAACACCTCTTTCTCTATACCTACACCCTTATCCTCTATTTCTAAAAAGGTCGCACCCTCATCATTCCACCCTCTGATAAAGATCTCCCTCCTACCACTTCTTCTAACAGCATCAATAGCATTCAAAAGAAGGTTTATTATAACCTGTTCAATCTGGCCTTTGATACAATAAATTTCAACATCATCGGGAATATCCTTTGTTATCTTAACTTTCCCATGCCATTTCTGGTATGTTAAACTTAAAACTTCTTTTACAATTTCCGTCAACTTTATTCTACTTTTTTCAACTTCACCTCTAACAAATGATTTCATTCCCTTTGTAATTCCGATAATCCTATCTGTTCCCTTA
>JALXDT010000235.1:14365-15331 GCA_027070475.1 Candidatus Aminicenantota bacterium
ATATATTTCTTTAAGTTCTTTTAAAATTTCATTTTTCTCGATTTCATCATCTTCTATTTTTTTTATTAAATCCTCTACCTGAAGTTTAACCAACTCAGAGTTCGTTCTTATGTAAGTAACCGGAGTGTTTATCTCATGAATTATTGATGCAGATACTCTTCCAAGCATAGCCAACTTTTCACTGTTTTTTATAAGCTCTCTCTGTCTTTTGATAATATTTTCCGCTTTCCTTCTTCTTGTAATATCTCTCCCTACTATTTGATATCCTTCAATACCCCCCTCTTTACTAAAAAGCCCTTTAATTATAAACAAAACAGTTTTTACTCCTCCTGAGGTTTTAATACTCAATTCAAGCTCAATCTCACTGTTTTCATTATGAATAGAATCAAATGTTGATAAAAGCAAATCTTGATTTTTATCTCCAAAAAGTTCTAATATATTTATCTTTAAAACTTCCCTCTTACTCTTTCTAAAAAATTGCAAAAATGATTTATTTGCAAAGATTATCTTATGTTCAGTATCTATTCGGCAGATAAGTTCTGACTGAGATTCAATAAGTGCAGAATATAGTTTGGCTAATCTTCTTACCTCTTCTGTCTTCGCATCCACAAGCTCCTTTAATTTGTATGCATACTCTTCCAACTCATCCGTAAGAAGTAACTTGGAAAACCCAACGGATAAATTTTTTGAAATTAATCTTACAAAATCTCTCGTTTCTTTTGAAAATTTCTGAGGTTTTTCAAAACCAATGTGTATTAGACCAACAGGCTCTCCCGTAAAATCATGGAGAGGTATAATAACAAGAGATTTACTCTCAATTTTTTTTAAAGTGGGGAATTTCTGATAATATTTTCTAACATCACCTATAAAAGATGGTGATTTAGTTTTTTTTACAAGTAAAGAGCTAAGCGTTTTCCCTTTTAAGATATTAATTGTTGAAAATTCTTTAATTATACGTTTATGTAC
>JALXDT010000236.1 GCA_027070475.1 Candidatus Aminicenantota bacterium
CCTTCATATTCATAGAAATAAAACATCTTTTCACTTAAATAAAAATAGAGTTTGTTTTTACCATCTGTAAGATAAAATTCCCCTTTTTCATTCATTTTTACCTTAAATGTAACTTCTCCTAATTTTTCATTTTTTTGAGCTTTGACAGACAATTATTAGTAGGTTAATTAAGTATAAAAACTTTATAACAAACCCTAATAATTTCCGTATAATTTTATTGACCTTGGGTTAAAAGAGTTGTAAGCTTTTTATTTTAGGAGGTGATTATGAATAAAAGAACTTTTAACTATTTTTTATTGTTTGTCTTAATTCTAACTTTATCTTTTAATTTCGGTTTTTCAAGAGAAAAGGGAATCTCAGCAAAGACTTTAAAGGAGTTGAGAAGCTCCATTAATTTCAGAAGCCCTGATTTTAAAATGAGGCTTAATGCAATTTCCAACAACAATCCTTCAATTTTGGTGAAAAATACCGAAGTGATAAAAAAGTTTCATGATTTTCACTTTTCAAACAAAATTGATACAAAGGGAATCACTAATCAGCAGAGCAGCGGTAGATGCTGGATGTTTGCTGGCTACAATGTTTTAAGATTCTATGTTATTAAAAAGTTAGGTTTAAACAAGTTTGAGCTTTCTCAGAATTATGGAATGTTTTATGATAAACTTGAAAAGGCAAACCTTTTTCTTGAAGGGATTATAGCAACAGCTAAAAAACCCCTTTTAAGCAGAGAGGTGGATTACTGGCTCAAAAACCCCATTCCCGACGGAGGACAGTGGAATATGGTTGTAGCCCTTATTGATAAGTATGGAGTTGTCCCAAAAGAGGTGATGCCTGAAACATACAATTCAAGCCATTCGGGAATGATGAACAGGCTTTTGGCCAAACTTTTAAGAAAGGATGCTGTTGTGTTGAGAAAATTGGTGAATTCCGGAGCAGGCGATAAAACAATAGATAAAACCAAAAAGGAGATGTTAAAGGATGTATACAGACTTTTGGTTTACTTTTTAGGGATTCCTCCTCAGGAGTTTACATACAGATACAAAACAAAAGATAAGAAAATCTCTCCTTTGAAAAAATACACTCCAAAGAGTTTTTACAAAGAATTCATAGGAAAGAAGCTTAAAGATTATGTAATGCTCTACAATGCTCCTCACAGAGCTTACTGGAAACTTTATGCGATTCAGTATGATAAGGATATGGTTGACAGAGAGGATATGACTTTTGTAAATCTTCCGATAGAGGAGCTTAAAAAGCTTGCGGCAAAAAGCATAGTGGCAGGCGAGCCTGTATGGTTCGGATGTGATGTCGGAAAAGAGTTTGACGGGAAAAAGGGATTTTTACTTCCGCAGATTCATGATTATGAATCACTTTTTAATGTGAATTTTAAAATGACAAAGAAAGAGAGAGTCCTTTACAGACAGAGTATTCCCACTCATGCGATGGTATTAACCGCCGTTGATATTCAGAATGGAAAACCTGTAAAATGGCTCATTGAAAACAGCTGGGGTGCAAAATCCGGAAGAAATGGCTATCTTGTGATGAAGGATGAATGGTTTGCTCCATATGTTTTTGAAGTTGTTATAAACAAAAAGTTTGTTCCTGAGAAGATTCTGAATGTTTTAAAACAAAAACCCGAGCTTCTTCCTCCCTGGGATCCTATGTTTAAAACAGTTTGTGAAAATTAAGGAGGGGTAATGAAAAAAAAGATTATAATCTTAACAGCTTTTGTCTTGTTATTTAATGGACTTGCCTTATTTTCCGCTCCGGAAAAGAAAAAGGATGAGTCAATACTTACAATGGATAGGATCTTTCACTCATCTGAGTTCAGGTCTCAAAGGCATATTCCGTTTAAGTGGTTTTACGGAGACAAAGGCTATGCAATTGTAAAGTATTCAAAAAAGGATAAGGGGCAGAGCATTATTTTAAGATATATCAATGGCAGGGAAAAGGTTATAGTCGCCGCTAAAAATCTGATCCCCAAGGGAGAAAAAAAACCTTTGAGGATTGATGATTATACCTGGTCTAAGGATAGAAAAAAAATCTTGATATATACGAATTCAAAAAGGGTCTGGAGAAGGAATACAAGAGGAGATTACTGGGTTTATGAGCTTAAAACAAAAAAACTTTATAAATTAGGCGGTAATGCGAAGCCTTCAACTCTTATGTTTGCAAAGTTTTCTCCAGACGGTAAAAGTGTTGCCTATGTAAGGGAGCACAATATATATCTTGAAAATCTTATTACAAAAAAGATCACTCAATTAACCTATGATGGCTCAAAAAATATAATAAACGGCACTTTTGATTGGGTCTATGAGGAGGAGTTTGGCCTCAGAGATGGTTTCAGGTGGAGTCCGGACGGGAAATACATTGCATTCTGGCAGTTGGATCAGTCAAAGGTTCCCATTTATTATCTTATAGATTATACAAGTAAGCTTTATCCGATATTAAAACCTATTCCGTATCCGAAAGCGGGACAGACAAATTCAAAGTGCAGAATCGGATACATAGATCTGAGCTCAAAAAAAATTAACTGGATAAAACTTGATGGTGATCCTTCTAACAATTATATCCCTCAAATGGATTGGGTGAAAGGACAGGATAAAATCATTTTTCAATATCTTAACAGACTTCAAAACAGAGACAGATTAATGGTGTTTGATGTAAAAACTCAGACACTCAAAAAGGTTCTGGAGGAAAGGGATAAGGCATGGGTTGAAGTCGTAAACAGTATCAGATGGTTAAAAGACGGGAAATCCTTTTTATGGACAAGTGAAAAGGATGGCTACAGGCATATTTACAGGGTAAGTCTTGACGGAAAAATTAATAAAATCACAAAAGGAAATTATGATGTTATTTCCCTTTTAAAGGTTGATGAGAGGAAAAATCTTATTTACATAATCGCATCACCGAATGATCCCGTAAGAAGGTATCTTTACAGTGTAAATCTGAAAGGTAAGGAAAATTTAAAAAGAATAACCCCTGCGAATTACAGAGGAATGAATTATTACAATATTTCAAAAAATTCAAAGTATGCCTTTCATACATATTCAAACTTTGAAACACCTTCCATAACAGAACTAATCAAACTTCCGAGCCATAGGAGAGTAAAGCTTCTTATTGATAACAAAAAGCTCAGACAAAAGGTTTTGGTAATTAAAAAATCTCCCGTGGAATTTTTCAGAGTGGATATCGGAGGAGGAGTAAAGCTTGACGGTTTTTGCATAAAGCCTCCTGACTTTGATCCCTCAAAAAAATATCCTGTTCTGTTTTATGTTTACGGAGAACCTGCCGGGCAAACGGTTTTAGATGCCTGGAGAGGAAGAAGCTATCTATGGAATCTTTATCTTGCTCAGAAAGGATATATTATTATGAGTATTGACAACAGAGGAACCCCTGCTCCGAGGGGAAGGAAGTGGAGAAAATCAATTTATAAAAAGATTGGCATAATTTCATCCCATGATCAGGCTGAGGCACTTAAAAAGCTTTTGAAAGAGAGGCCTTACATGGATCCAAAAAGAATTGGAATCTGGGGTTGGAGTGGCGGAGGTTCAATGACCCTTAATATGATGTTCAGATATCCTGAGCTTTACAAAGTCGGAGTGGCTGTTGCTCCTGTTCCCGATATAAGATACTATGACACAATTTATCAGGAAAGGTATGTCGGACTTCCTCAAAAAGATCCGGAAGCCTACAAAAACTGCTCTCCGATAACTTTTGCAAAAAATCTTAAAGGGAAACTTCTTGTGATACACGGTACAGGAGATGATAATGTTCATGTTCAGGGAACATATGCCCTTATAAATGAACTTGTGAAAAACAATAAACTTTTTTCCATAATGATATATCCGAACAGAAGCCACGGAATATATGAAGGGAAAAACACAACCCGCCATGTTTATGAGACAATAACTGATTTTATATTGAAGAATTTGTAAGTTGTTGTTGAGATAATAATATAATTAACCGTAGGGGCAATTCATGAATTGCCCCTACAATAATTTATAATATAGTAGTGTTTTTGTCTATTTATAAAATTATTGATTCCTTTCAGGTTATCAATTAATATAAAATATGAAAAATAGTGAAAAGAAAGGCTATATTTTAGCGGGAGTTCCTTTTATCATCGTTAATCTTATGATTTTATCTTTAATAAACTCAAAATATTTAATGGCAAAGGGGCAGTTTTTAAGTTTATTGGTAGTTTTGATAATTGCATGGATTGTGTTTTTCCTCTCTTTCCCGTTTATGAAAAGGATTGCAAATATAAAAGTTATCTCTGATAATACCGGAAGATTTATTGTTATATTTCTTGTCTTGATTTTTTTTCTTCTCTTTTTGTTTGAAAAGTTGGTGAATTTTCCTGAAAATATAAGCATTTCAACTTTCATAGTGATACTTATATTTGGCTGGGCAATATTCAATATTTTAAAGGAGTATGTTAAGTTTCTTAAAAAGAAAATAAATTCAAAAAAGAAGGATGAGAAAGAATAAGCTTTTCTTAATCCTTTTTTGATTAGGTGTTACTTTTTCGTCAAAAACAATCATAACGAAAGTGATAAGTTTAGTTAAAAAATCTTACTGAAAGAGAGGAGGAAAAAATGAGTTTTTACCCTACAAAAACAAAAAAATCAAATTTTGTAGGGTAAAATTTATGATAATATTTTTATAATCTGTTTTATTGAATCTGTTTCC
>JALXDT010000237.1 GCA_027070475.1 Candidatus Aminicenantota bacterium
ATGGGCGGCAAAAATAAGTTTTAAATTTCTCAAAGCATCCATACCTGTTAATCTACTCCCCTCTTTTATTGAAAGGGCATGTTTTTCAATAACCTGTTGATAGATATTCTTAACATCGGAAAGAGTAATTTCTTCCGAATTTTTCTTATCATTAACAACAATTCTCAACTTTATGGGTTCATCCTCATGTCCTGAGAGTTGAAAAAGTGTTCCATAGGTTTCAACACTCTTTTCTGTTCCATAAACCTCATAGCCAAGGTTTGAAAATGTGCTATAAAGATTTCCTCTGGGATCACTAAATGAAACTCTTATGCTTCCCTTTATCCCGCTATCTGTTTCAAATTTTATAAATGCACCATCCTCAACAATAATATCAAGAACTTTAGGATAATAAACAGCTTTTACTAATTTTATCTTCTCCCCTAACAAATATTCTGCCATGTAAAAACAGTGGCTGGCAACATCACCTATCGGACCTCCCATCTCTTCAGGCTTTGAACATCTCCATGTTTTTGCCTCCTCAGGTGTTGCACCGTACAAAAATTCCATATGAAGAACAATATCATTAATATTTCCCAATTCCCCTGTTTTTATCAGCTCTCTGACTTTTTCATTATAGGAATTGTAAACCATCATATGGTCAACCTCAAGGCTAAGACCTTTCTTCTCAGCCAATTTTATCAAATCCTCAGCATCCTCAATTTTTGTTGAAATGGGTTTTTCAACTATAACATGCTTCCCGGACTCCAAAGCCTTTTTTGCAAGAGGGTAGTGAGTGGAATTATTTGTTGCAATAAATACAGCATCAATCTCAGGATCAGAAAAAATTTCATCGGAATTATCATACCATTTTAATCCGAGAGATTCTGCTGCTTCCTTTCTTGCAGGGTTTATATCTGTAGTTCCCACAAGTTCTGCATTTTTTAAAGGTGCAAATCGCTCTTTATCAAGAGCAAAACCTTCCTTTGCTATTCTACTCTCTGCGATTCCTCCGAAACCAATTAATCCATACCTTATTTTCCCCATTTTTTACCTCTTTTTATCATCATTTAATCCATACCAGAGCTCTTTTCCCTCATCCCAGAGAAAAGATTTTTCCGGCGGAATTTTATTAACTTTTAAATTTTTCATTATTTCCAAAGTTTCATCCCAGCTTTTTATCCCTGATATGGCATCAAGAGCTTGAAGATTTTCATAGCCAACGGCTGAAGCTATTTTTAGACTCTCTTCAGGAGTTTTTCCCTTTACTATCGCAGCAAGAAATCCTCCTATGGCCGAATCTCCGGCCCCCGTCGCTGAGGCAATTTTCTCTGCTTTAAATGCTGGAGATAATATCTCTCTATTACTCCACTCTTCTTTTAATTTATTATTAAATATACCTATACTGCTAATCTCTTTTTCATCCGAGCTTTTCAGATAAATTCCCCTTTCTCCGATTTTTATAATAACAATCTTAGCTCCATATTGGACAAAGGTTTCCCCGATTTCCCTTATTTCATCAATATCTAACTCCCTGTTAATATCCACTCCCTTCCTTCTCAATTCAAGAAATCTCTCTTTATTGACAAAATATAGAGCCTCTTCCAGACTTGGCTCAAAAAAATCAACATATGGCAGAGTTTTTCTAAGAATTTTATCCCAATCTGCTTTTCCTGATTCAGAGTTCGGGTCAGGGAGAGCCATATCAAGGGAAGTTGACACATTTAGCTCTTTTACTGTAGCAAATAATTTTTTCAATTCTTCGCCTTCCTTTTCAAAAAATGAGCTCATAAGGGGAGGATAACCAAAATGAAAAATCTTTGCTTTTTTTATAATCTCAAAATTAAGATCATCAGTATAAAAGAAATTGTTTGCTCCCGGATTATGAAGGAAGATTCTATCAATACCGGGAATAGCTATGACAACAGTATATGAACTTGAATAGTTCTTATCCTTTATAATTCCATCAGTAGCTCCATAATTATTGAGAATATCAATTATCACTTTTCCAAAATGATCTTCTCCCACTTTTGCCATAAAGGATACATTTAACCCTAATTTTTTTAAAGTGATTCCTGTATTGGAAACAGAGCCACCGGTACTTAAAACAGCTTTGTCCACCTCAATGAGCTTACCGGGAATCATGAAGTCGGAAATAGTGTGAACTTTTTCTCCTTTGATTGTTGGAATTATATCAAGGCAAAGATGCCCTCCTACAACTATATCAAAGTATTTTTCACCACTCATAATAGTTTATATTAAATTAAATATAAAAGTTAGTCAACATATTTTTTAAGATAAAATTTCAGGTTGCATAAAACGAAACATAGGAAACATAAAAATACCTAAAATTAGAACTAATATAAATTTTCATTAAGAGATCAATCTTTTTTAATCCAAGACTATTGTTTTCTTTAAATTAAAAAATAGCTCGGAAATAAAAGTCAAAGTTTCTCTTTCTCTTTGTAAAAGCTCATAAAAGAGGAGCTTGTCTTAAACTCTCTCCATACTTTGAAAT
This sequence comes from Candidatus Aminicenantota bacterium, assembly GCA_027070475.1. Classification (GTDB taxonomy): domain Bacteria; phylum Acidobacteriota; class Aminicenantia; order JAMOAD01; family JAMOAD01; genus JALXDT01. The sequence continues at coordinate 2,498 of JALXDT010000237.1, forward strand.
ATTTCGGATTAAAGGGATATTCCTTGGGTCTTTCAAGAGCAATTATAAAATCTTCAGCAAGCACATCCCTTTTGTATAAGATTCTCAAGGGATTGTTTGTCCTGTAGTAAACAAAGGGAGGATCAATATAGACAATATCAAATTTAAAACCCCTCCTTTCAGCCTCCTTAACTCCCATATTATAATCTTTCGGAATAATTAAAAATTTATCCTCCGGAATTTCAAGCTTTTCAATATTATGCTTTATAACTTTCAAAGATTCTTTCCCGTTGTCCAAAAATACGACAAGATCAGCCCCTCTTCCGATTGCCTCTATTCCCACGGCACCTGTTCCGGAGAATGCATCAAGAAAGGTTGAACCTATTATCTTTTCACCTATTATGTCAAAAAATCTCTTTTTCGCATAAGCTGTAGAAGGCCTTACATCCTTTTTTACGGATTTAAGTTTTCTTCCTCTGTAAAGTCCTCCGACTATCTTTATCAATTAAAATCAACCTCCTCGCTTAGTTTTTCAAGATATTCAAAATACTCCTTTATTTTATCAGATATTTTACCTTTTTCAATTATATTGAATGCTTCATCCCTTGCGATTTCAAGAAGTTCAATATCTCTCACAGGATCAGCTATCTTAAATACAACATCACCCCATTGCTGTTTTCCCAAGGGATTTCCGCTTCCCCTTATTTTAAGATCCTCCTCTGAAATCCTAAATCCATCATTTATATTTTTTATTATCTCCATTCTTTTTAAGGCATCCTGCCCCACACCTCTGTTTTTTATAAGAAAACAGAATCCTTCTCCCTTTCTTCCGACCCTTCCTCTCATTTGATGAAGCTGAGAAAGTCCGTATCTTTCCGGATGTTCTATAACAATAAAGTTAGCTCCATGTACATCAATACCTACCTCTATTATTGAAGTTGTTATTAAAATGCCTATAACTCCCTCTTCAAATTTTTTTCTGATTTCCTCTTTCTCTTTTGCTTTCATTTTCCCGTGCAAAATCCCGATTTTTAATTCAGGATATCTTTCTTTTAAATCTTTATAAGCTGTTTCAAGAGCTTTCAAATCCATTACCTCTGACTCCTCAATAAGAGGATAGACAATAAATCCCTGTTTTCCTGATTTTGCCTGTTCTTTTATCCAGTCAAACATTTTCTCCCTTTCCCTTTCATTAACAATATATGTTTTGATCCTTTTCTCTCCGAAAGGAAATTCTTTTAAAACCGAAACTTTAAGGTCAGAGTAAAGTGTAAGATAGAGAGAGCGCGGTATTGGAGTGGCTGTCATCACAAGAAGGTCAACATTCCTTCCTTTAAGTGAAATAGCGGTTCTTTGAGCGACTCCGAAGCGGTGCTGCTCATCTATTATCACATACGCCAGATTTTTGTATTTAACCTTTTTCTGAAAGAGAGCATGGGTTCCGACAATAAATTTAACCTCTCCTTTTTCAATCTTTTCATAAATATCTTTTTTCTGTTTTGCAGTAAGGCTTCCTATAAGAAGAGCTGATTTTACATTTTTAAAAGATTTCATCCTTTTTATTCTTGAGAAATGCTGGGATGCAAGGATTTCCGTCGGAGCCATAAAGGCAACCTGATAACCGTTTTTTATCATAAAGAGAGAGGTTGCAAGGGCAACAAAGGTTTTACCACTACCAACATCTCCCTGTAAAAGTCTTTTCATAGGAAAAATATCCTGAAAATCTTTCAATATTTCGGAGACGGCTTTTTTCTGGGAATTTGTCAGTTTTATTCCCTCTTTGCTTTCAAAATATTTGACAATATCGTAAAATTTCAAGTTTCTCTTTTTCCTTTTATTCTCAAGCTTTTTTCTGAAATATGTTAAAGAAAGCTGGAAAAAGAAGAATTCCTCAAAGATTAATCTTTTAACCTCTGGCATTTTAAGAGAGGGGATTTTTTTTAGCTCTGGAAAGTGAATTGCTTTAAGTGAGAGTTCTCTTGACGGAAACTTGTATTTTTTAATTAAAAATTCAGGGATATTTTCCTTTATATCAAATGATTTGAAAATCTCAGCGATTATCCTATGAATTTTTTTTGAGCTTAAACTTTCTATTCTTCCGTAAACAGGTATGGCTTTCTCCTCATCCTGCTCATTTTTCAAAACCTCATACTTTGAAGGATTCATAACAAATATAAGATTTTCCTCATCGGGAAATTTTGATTC
>JALXDT010000238.1 GCA_027070475.1 Candidatus Aminicenantota bacterium
GCCATACAAATATTTATTGCACTTTGCCATTTTTTAAATTAAAAAAATCAAAAATTAAAAAAAATAATCACAAAAAATTACCAAATTCCCTGTAATTAGCTCAGGGCTCAAAGCTCAATGCTCAAAGCTATTATGTTTGCCCCTACAAATATTTATTGCGGTTCACCTTATAGTCTTTTTAAAAAAATTTCTTTACATTAATTAGAACAATAATTAAAAAGATGATTATGAATAGAAAATTTTGTAAGAGGTTATTTTTAAACTCTTTTACCTCTTTCGTGTTTAAAAGATAAAACACAAAGAGAGCTACTATCGGAAGAAGAAGGGCATTTGTAACCTGCGCTAAAATTATAAGTGAAAGGGGTTTTATCTTTAAAAAACTAATAATCACACCCGTAAGGATTACTATTGTGAAGATTAATTTGAACAATAAATTATTTTCTTTCCAGCCGAAGAGGCCCTTTGATGTGAATGATGCGGCATAGGGAGCTGTGATTGCCGAAGAAAGCCCTGCGGAAAATAGTCCGATACCAAAGCTTATTTCAGCAAAATTCCCGAACAATGGTTTTAACTGTATTGAAAGATCAGCAGGAGATGAGATTGTCAAATGTTTTAAAAAGTATGCAACACTTGCTGTTATGATTATAGCAATAGTTATAAATCCGCCCAATCCTATTGCAAGAACAATATCCCATCTCATAAGTTTTATGCTATCCTTTGATTTCCACTTTTTTAAAACCGATGATGAGTGGAGAAAAAGATTGTAGGGAACAATAGTGGTTCCTAAAAGGGCAAGTATAAGAGTGATAGAGCCTTTAGGAATTGAAGGTTTCAAACCTTTAATTATCTCTGAAATTTCAGGGCTTACAATTATGGCAGTAATAAAAAAACTTATTCCCATAATTACAACTAAGAACACAAGAAATTTTTCTATAATCTTATATTTGCCTATGAAAAGGAGAATAAGAGCAATAAGGCTTATTATTATAACCCAGATATTGAGAGAAATTCCTGAAATTATATTAATTCCTAAGGCACCGCCTATTATATTACCGGCTTCATATGCTGCACATCCAACTATTATTGCTAAAAATGCAAGGATTTGAAACACAATTTTTATCAAAGGATTTTCAGGTATTTTCACAAGAGCTGAGCCAATATCCATACCTGTTGTAAGGGAGAATCTCCCGACCATCTCCTGTAAAATAATCGCTGAAATTATGGCTATGATAACCACCCATATCAGAGAATAGCCGAATTTTGCACCTGCAAGCGTTGCTGATGTAACTGTTCCCGGGCCTATAAAGGCAGCCGCTATTAAAAATCCAGGGCCAAATCTATTCCTTTTTTCCATAGCCTCCTCCTCCCGGTGTTTTTATGATAAGAGAATCTCCCTTTTTTAATCTTATGTTAAATTTACCACCCAATTTAATTCTTTTTTTATTTTTTATTACAATATTTTCACCCTCTTTGCCATTCTCTCCACCGAAAAGGCCATATGGCTTGTAAACCCTTCTTTCGGATAGCATACTAACATCAACATTATCAAGAAAAAGATACTCTCTTACGATTCCATCTCCTCCCCTCCATTTGCCTTTACCGCCGGAGTTTTTTCTTATTGAATATCTTTTTATAATAACCGGGAAGTTTCTTTCTATTGCCTCAATCGGTGTATTCAATGAATTAGTCATATGGGTATGAACAGCCGAACAACCGTTAAAACCTTTTCCCGCTCCGCTTCCTCCTCCTATTGTTTCATAATAGGTATAGCCTTTTCCGCCGAAAGAAATATTGTTCATTGTTCCCTGAGAAGCCGCCGGAATTATATCTTTGAGCATTTTTGAAAAAGCTCCTAAGAGAACATCAACAATTCTTTGGGATGTTTCAACATTGCCTCCGGCAATGGCTGATGGCTTTTCAGCATCCACAATGCTTCCCTTTTTTATAATAAGTTCAACAGGTCTCATAATTCCCGAGTTTATCGGTATATCTTCTTCTAAAAGTGTTGTAAGCACATAAAGAACTGCTGAGTATGTTATTGCTTTGTTGGCATTAATTCCACCTATAACCTGAGAATGGGATTTTGAAAAATCTATCTTTATTTTATCTCCGATTTTCTCTATTTCAACATTTATATTTATACTCTTTGTACCGAATCCATCATCATCAAGAAAATCTTCAAAGGAAAATTTACCTTTAGGAATAGATTTTATAAAATCTTTAAAGATTTTTTCCGTGTAATTGATAAGCTCTTCTGAAAAGTGCTTAATTTTCTTTACTCCATACTTTTCTATTATCTCCTTTAATCTTTTTATTCCCCTCTCATTTGCTGCAATTTGAGCCATTAAATCTCCCTTTCTCTCTTTCGGAGTTCTGACATTGCTCAATATTAAATTTAAAATATCTTTATCAAGCTTACCCTTTTTAATTATTTTCAAAGGTGGAATTATTAATCCTTCCTGAAAAATTTCAGAAGCCAGAGGCATAGAACCTGCCTGCATTCCTCCGACATCACTATGATGAGCTCTGTTTGCAACAATAAAGAGAAGCTCCCCCTTGTAAAACAGTGGGGAGATAAGTGTTATATCAGGAAGATGGGTTCCTCCTCTGTACGGGTCATTGAGTATGACAATATCTCCCTCTTCCAAAACAACCTCTTCAAGGGCGGCTTTTACAGATAGAGGCATTGCTCCTAAATGAACAGGGATATGGGTTCCGAAGGCAAAACTTTCCCCTCTGGATGTGAAAAGTGCGCATGAAAAATCATTCCTTTCCTTTATATTAGGAGAAAATGCAGAGCGTTGAAGAATCTTTCCCATCTCATCGCTTACAGATTGAAAAATATTTTTGAATATTGTAATTTCTATTGAATCTTTAATCATTTTTCACCATCAAAATATTTGAAAATTCATCAACTTCAAGGGAAAAAGAGGGTGGAACAACAAGGGTTGAAAATTCTGATATTATAATTGCCGGAGTTTTTAACTTAACATCAGGATAAAGCTCTTCTCTTTTGTAATAATTAAAGTTTGTAAACTTTCCATTATAGTAAATCTTTTTGATCTGAGATTTTATATTTCTTTTCTTTTCTATTTTAAGTTTAAGTTTAGCCTCTGATATTTTACCGACTGCTATAAGTCTTATATTTACTATCTCAATATCCTCATCTTTTAGAGAGTATGAGTAAAGTTTTCTGTGTTCTCTGTGAAAATTTGTAATATAGTTTTTATCAAAAGGTATTGAAAGTTCATAAGATTGGCCCTTATATCTCATTTCCACATATTTTAAGATCTCACTTTTCCCTTCCGGAATATTTTCCTCTTTTAAAATATTTAATGCCTTTTTCTCCAATTTTTCAAATTCCTTTTTAACAAGAATTTCCGTTTCTTCAGACAGCATTTTTAAAATTGGAAGTGAAAATTCTTTTTGAAATTTTGAGAAAATCATTCCCAATGCTGAAAAAACCCCCTGATTATCCGGAATAAGTATTTTCTTAATATCAAGCTTTTCCGCAAGAAAGGAAGCCACAAGGCCTCCGGCTCCGCCAAAGGGCAAAAGTGTAAAAAATCTCGGATCCTCTCCCTTCTCCACTGTAATTCTTCTTAAAGCTCTCTCTATTGAGGAGACAGATATCTTTATAATTCCTTCAGCTGTTTCATAAACCGTTTTCCCTAATTTATCAGCAATCTTTTTAATTGCTTTGAAACTCCTTTCCGGGTGAATCTTCATCTTACCGCCTAAAAAATAATCGGGATCAATTATATTCAGTACTACAAAAGCATCTGTTATAGTTGGAAGCTCGGATTTTCCATAACATGCTGGACCGGGATCTGCGCCTGCACTTTCAGGACCCACCTGTAATACTCCGGCTCTATCAACCTTTGCGATGGAGCCTCCTCCGGCTCCCACTGTCTCTATCTCAATCATCGGGATTTTTATCTTTAAATGGTTCATCTCTCTGTCTTTTGATAAAATCAAATTTCCATTCTTTATTAGAGAAACATCTGTTGATGTTCCTCCCATATCCAGAGTTATAAGATTTTTTTCACCTGTGATCTCAGCTAAAAGTTTTGCGGCAATAAGTCCTCCAGAGGGACCTGAAAGCAGAGTCCTTACAGGTTCAATCTTTATCTTTTCAGGAGAGAGAACTCCTCCATTTGATTGAATTATATATAATTTTTCCCCTTTTAAACCTTCCTGAATTTTATTAATATAGTTTGACACAATTGGCATAAGGGATGAATTTAAGACAGTTATAATGCCCCTTTCATACTCTCTGTATTCGGGAAAGATTTCTGAGGAAATTGTTATAAAGTTAAAACCTTCATTTTTAAGAATATCTTTCACCCTTTTTTCGTTTTTACTGTTTTTGTAAGAGTGTAAAAAGAGGATTGCAACAGCTTTTGCTTTTCTCTCTTTTATTTTTTTTGCTATATTTAAAATCTCTTTATCTTCCACCTCTTTTAAAACTTTTCCGTCAAAAAGAGTTCTTTCATTCACCCCCAAGGTCATATTATCTTTAATAATCTGAGACGGTTTTTGAGGATTTAGAGAGAAAAGATTCACTCTGTTCTGTCTTCCTATTTTAAGGATATCTTCAAATCCCTTTGTTGTAATAAAAGCTGTTTTAGCCATCTTGTTTTCAAGAAAGGCATTTGTTG
>JALXDT010000239.1:0-2201 GCA_027070475.1 Candidatus Aminicenantota bacterium
ATAATTACAATTAAAAAAGGAGCAAAGATAAATAGAGCTTTTCCCCTTGGGAAAATATCATTTATAAAGAAAGATAAAACCAAACCTGAAAAGATAAAAGGAATTCCCAATACATTAACTGAGGTGAAAAAAGGATTTTCCTTTTTGAGTTTTAGTAGTTTTGCGGCTAAAAATGAAAAAATTATGAAAGAGATTACAAATATGGTTGCTTTTAAAAAATCTTCCATATAAAAGGATATCAGGAAATATTATTTTGTAAAACAGATGCCAATTTTTTTCTGTTTGGAACTCCCGAAATTCTCTCCTTTTCCTTTCCCCCATTAAAAATTATTATCGTCGGAACAGAAAAAACATCATATTCAAGGGCAAGTTCATTCTCCTCGGCTACATTTATTTCAATAAACTTTACCTTATCTCCGAACTCTGCTTCTAACTCTTCCATAATCGGAGGAACTTTTTTACATGGAGCACAGTACGGACTTGAAAAATCAACAACAGTTAAATTGCCTTCTTCTATTATACTCTTAAATTCCTCTGCACTTACCAAGTACTTACTCATTTTATCCTCCACATTTTCTTTTGCTGTTTGTATAAGCTTTATTTATAATTTCTTTTAATGTTTCTTCATCTTTAAATCCGAAAAAGGAATCTATCTTATTGCCTTTGGGACATTCAATAACCACCCCCGGAAGACCTATGATATTGTATTTTTTCACAAGTTTATCCTTAAGCTTGTCATTTGATTCCATGTTTATTCTTAAAAATATGATCTTATCTTTTGCCTCAGGATAAATCTTTTCAATGGACTCTTCAAGTTTATGACAATTTTCACACCAATCCGCATAAAAATCTATGAATACTATCTTTTTCTCCTTCTCTGCTTTTTTCATAGCCCCATTATAATCATTTTCCCAATCAACATTTTTCTTTAAAAGTATATTCCCATGATGATGAATAATATTGTATAGCTTATATGAAGGAACAGCTATTGTTAAGATTGCTAAAATAATAAAACCTGTTTTTAACAAAACCTTTTCAATATTAAATGACTCTTTTATAAGCCATAAGCCGACAAATAGGAGGAATATATATAACAATATGTTGCTTTTAAGACCCATTCCCATAAAATAAACTCCGCCTCCTATGATCAGAATTGAGAAAAAGTTTTTCAAAAGCTCCATCCATCTTCCCTGAGTTATGGTTTTCCCCAGAGTCTGAGAGAGAGTTCCAATGATTACAAAAATCACTCCTATACCAAGAGAGTAGGAGAATAACATAAGTCCTCCTAAAACGGCATTTTGAGTTGTGGAAACATAGGTGAGAACTGAGATAAGGACAGGGCCTACGCAGGGGGCTCCAATTGCTCCCAAGAAAAGCCCCATAGCTATGGCTGAAAGAAAACCTTTACCTTTGTAATGTTTCATCTCCTTTGATACAAAGGAAGGGGTTTTAAAAGGAAGATAGCCCATCAAAGAAAGGCCCATTAAAACCATAATAGCTCCTGCTGTAATTAAAAAACCGGGACTTTTGGTTAGTGAACCGAAGACTTTTCCAGAAAGGGCTGCGAAAACACCCAATGCAGAGTAAACAATCCCCATTGAAAGAACCATTGTTGAAGATAAAAACAGAGCTCTTTTTGGGTTTTTACCTGTTGCTCCTATGAAACCGAATACAAGAGGAATCAAGGGGAAAACACAGGGAGTAAAGGAAGTGGCAATCCCTGAAAGAAAAAGTAAAACAAGGGATAGAACATTAAAACCTTTTTTCTGTAATTGAGAAAAATCAAAATTTACGGTTACCTCTTCTTTATCCGAAACCACACAAACGGATGAAAAAGCCTCGCAAAGCTCATAATCTATTACAAAAGTTATTTTTTTCTTGTTAAACCCCTTACTATCCGTTATTTTGATTTCACCTTCAATTGTAACATTTTTTACCTGTCCCAGGCTTATTTTATCCTTTTTTATATTTGTCAGAGAAAAAACTTTATCCTTTGTCTTAATATGGATAGATTTATTAAGATCTTTTATATCAAGCCCCGGAGAGATTTCAAATTCAAGAGAGAAAAGAGCTTTTCCCTCTTTTTTATAAACCTTTTTTGACACAAGGTTAAAATCTCCGGCATTTAAAATAATAGTAAAAAAAAGGGAAAAAATAGCTCCCATTATAATTTTCTTTCTCATACTTTATCTCCTACCAAA
>JALXDT010000239.1:2211-4653 GCA_027070475.1 Candidatus Aminicenantota bacterium
AATAAAAAAAAATAATTATCAGATTTGAAAATTCATTCTTCTTGTCTCACTTTCTTCCCCTTTCCTTGACAGGAAAAATGCTAATTGTTAAACTTATTTTCAATAAATATTTTAAGGAGTAATTCAATGATTATAGGGATTAGAGAAGAAGATAAATCAATTTTTGAAAGAAGGGTTGCTATTACACCTGATACTGTGGAAGACCTTGTTAAACAGGGTTTTAAAGTTATAGTGGAGCCATCATCCCACAGAGTTTTTAAAGATGAAGAATTTGAAAAAGCTGGAGCAGAGCTTAAAAAGGATCTTTCAGAGGCAAAGGTGATTTTCGGTGTAAAGGAGATTCCGAAGGAAAAGCTATTACCTGAAAAAACCTATGTGTTTTTTTCCCACACCATAAAAGGACAGAGCTATAATATGCCTATGCTAAAAAGGATTCTCGAGCTTAAAGATACCTTAATTGATTATGAGAAAATAACAGATGACAAGGGAAGGAGGCTTATATTTTTCGGAAGATTCGCCGGATTTGCCGGAGCAATTGATGCTCTAAATCTTCTAGGCCAAAAACTTAAAAAAGATGGTGTTTCAAATATTTTTGAAGAAGTTAAACGAGCTTATGAATACCACTCTCTTGAAGAGGCAAAATCTGAAATTTCCAGATTAAAAGATAAAATAGAAAATGGCGAACTTCCCGATCAAATTAACCCTCTTATCATAGGTTTTGCTGGTTATGGAAATGTTTCGCAGGGAGCACAGGAAATATTTGATCTTTTAAATCCAGTGGAAATTACACCTGATGAGCTTTTAAAGGGAAACTTTCCTGAAAACAGAGCAATTAAAGTTGTTTTCAAGGAAGAGCATATGGTTGAACCTATTTCTTCTAACATGAAATTTGAGCTTTTTGATTATTATAAAAATCCTGAAAAATACAGAGGGGTTTTTAGCAAATATCTTCCATATTTAAATATATTGGTAAATGCAATATATTGGGAAAAAAAGTATCCGAGACTTGTAACCAAGGAGGATGTGAAAAAGCTCTGGAGCGAAAATAAGAGGAATTTAAAAATCATTGCTGATATAAGCTGCGATATTGAGGGAGCAATAGAGTTTACATTTGAGTGCGGAGAACCTGATAAACCAGCTCTGGTGTACGAGCCGTTAAAGGATAAATACTTCATAGGTATAAGTGGTGATGGGCCCACGGTTTTGATGGTGGATATTCTACCGAGTGAACTTCCAAGAGAGTCTTCCGAATATTTCAGCCATGTTTTAAAGGATTTTATTCCGGATATTGTAAAGGCAGACTATTCAGTGAGCTTTCAAGAGTTAGAACTTCCGGCTCCGATAAAAAGAGCTGTAATAGCTCACAAGGGAGAACTTACCCCGGATTATAAATATATTGAAAAATATTTAAAAAATTCATAATAGGAGATTAATATGAAAGATAAGGTATTATTATTGGGTGCAGGCTTGGTTTCAAAACCTCTTGTCACCTATTTGTTAAAACACAATTTTAAAGTAACCGTTGCTTCAAGAACAGTTGAAAAAGCAGAGGCATTGATTGAAGGTCATCCGAACGGAAAGGCTATTCGTTGGGTTGTGGAAGAAGAGGATAAGCTGAAAGAGCTTGTAAAGGAAAATGATATTGCAATCTCCCTTTTACCCTACATTTACCATCTAAAAGTTGCTAAGGTTTGTCTTGAGTTTAATAAACATCTTGTAACAACTTCCTATGTAAAACCTGAAATGAAAGCCCTGGACAAAGAGGCAAAAGAGAAAGGCCTGTTATTTTTAAATGAAATCGGACTTGATCCGGGAATTGATCATATGTCCGCAATGAAGCTCGTCCATGATATTGAAAACAATGGAGGAAAGGTTGTAAGCTTTGAATCCTACTGCGGTGCACTTCCCGCCCCCGAAGCAGCGGATAATCCTCTGAAATACAAATTTTCCTGGAGTCCGAGAGGAGTTCTTCTTGCAGGAAGAAACAGTGCAAAGTATCTTAAAAACGGAAAATTAATTGAGGTTGCTCCTGAAAATCTTTTTGATGACCACCATCCTCTTGAAATTGAAGGAGTCGGCCAGATGGAATACTATCCGAACAGAGACTCTGTCTCATATATTGAGCTTTATAATTTTCATGGAATTGAAACAATGTTTAGAGGAACAATAAGATTTCCCGGATGGTCAGAGCTCTGGAGTGTTGTTAGCAAATTAAACTGGCTTGATTTAGAAGAGAGAGAAACAGATAATAAATCCTATCTTGAGTATACGGCTGAAATATCAGGCTTAAATCCCTCAAATCTCAAAGAGGAGATTATTAAAAAATTCTCAATTGAGGATAAACCTCAAATAATGGAAAAGATAGAGTGGATGGGAATAATTTCAGAAGAAAAGATAAACAAAGGAAAGATTGCTCCGATTGATGTTCTAACAGACCTTCTT
>JALXDT010000240.1 GCA_027070475.1 Candidatus Aminicenantota bacterium
ACCTTGAACTTAAAACCTTTTCCATGGTTAACTTTAAATACTGAATATACGATAAATAATTATTATTATTTAAAAAGTTATAAAGAAAATACAAAAACTGTTTCGGATGAAAATCTCTATTTAAATCAGCATAATTTAAAAGCTTCTTTAATTGGTCCTGTTTTCTTCAGAATATATGATGTTGGTCTAAATGGTTTTATCTATAAACTTAAACATACGATAGAGCCATCTTTTAATTATAGGTTTGTATCGGATATGGAAAACAGGTCAAGGATAATCCCGATTGAATGGACAGATTATTTTTTCTTTTTCCATCAGCTTGATTTTACCTTTACCAATAGATTTTATGCTAAAAAGGACAGAGATAGTAGCGCTGAGGAAATTTTGAACTTTGGATTCTCTCAGAGTTATTACTTTAATCCGGAAAAGCAGAGGCTTTACTTTATACCGCCTCCCGATCTTAAAACTCCGATAAAATGGTCTGAAAGAAATTATTTTCTCAGGTTTGTGCCCACCCAGTATACTTATCTATCATTTAATGCTACTTATAATCAATACTATCACTCCTTTAGAAATCTTTCTATAGCTTTAAACCTCAATGATAAGGATAGGCTTTACAATTTAAACTTTTCCTATAGTAAACTTCAATATCTAAGGCCAGATAATGTCTCGGCAAAAATGGATTTTTTGAGAGGGGCTTTATCATTGAAACCAGTCTTTTTACCTTTGGAAGTAGTGGGAAATATAGACTATAATTTGGCAACAAAAACTCTCTATAATTTTAGCATTTTGACAAAACTAAAATTTCAATGTCTGAATTTTATGCTTCAATACAGAAAGGTGGGATACAGAACCACCGGAGTTGACTCTCAGATTCTTTTTAGCATTGGACTTGGAACAATAACTCCTTCTCCTGAAATATTTGCAGGGAAAGGAACGGGGTATTAACTTATTTTAAGATTCTTTAATCAAAAAGATATGTTTATTCAAGATTCTTTTTGGCATAGAGAGGATTCTTGAAGAGTGTGTGAAAAAAGGATAAAATAAAAAAGTGAAGAAAATATTTAATATTGTTGGAATTTCTTTTTTAATCTTGATCTTTTTTTTCCTGCCTTTTAAAGATGCCTTACAGGTTTCCATCATACTACTTTCAATTTATCTTATCATAAAAATATTCTCTTACCTGTTAAAAAAAATTTTGTGGAAGATTAGGAATAAGTTAATCTTATCCTATTTTTTTACTGCCATAATTCCTATCTTCCTTTTCCTCTTCTTATCCTATGTGTTGGCGAGTTTTATATTTGGAGAGTATGGGAATTTTATCTATACAAATAATTTAAAAAGCAGGCTTAATTTCTTGGAAAGAGTGGTTAACTTAAATAGAGAGGAAACAGCGAAGAGATTAAATATTATAAAAGTGAAAAATCAAAAGCTCTTAGAGGGTTTTAAAGCTCTGTTGAAAAAATGGGAGAGTGTTGAAAAAAAGGATTTGAGCAAAGGTTTGCTTGTATACAGAATAAAAGATAAAAAAAACTCGCTTTTTCTATATTACTACAATAGAAAGGATTTATATATATGGGAGATTTCGGAAACCACCCTGAAAAGACTCTGGGAAGAAACTCTCTGGAAAGCTACTTTCCTTGTGAAAGATGTGAATATAAACTTAAAAAAACTTGAAAACTCTGATTTTGAGGAATTAAAAACAATCTTAGAACTAAAGACGCCGGGAAAATTTCAAGAAGAAAGCAAACTTACAAAATTTTTAAAATTCAAATGGATAACCTTAATAAAGGTAATAAATTTGGATTTGCAAGAAGTAAATCCAGCTTTTCTTTTCATATCCTTTGACACAAAACTTGCAAAGGAAAAATTTAAAACAACAATTCTTTCCGGTACATTTTCAGAATCTCAAAAGATGTTTTTATATTTCACTTTGGTAATTACCTTCACACTTTTGACTCTCTATCTGCTTTCATTTATTTTAGGAATTATTCTTGCAAAAAGTATAACATCTTCTATCTCAAATCTCTATATTGGAACAAAGAAATTGATTGAGAAAAATTTTAAGTACAGAATTTCAAAAATTCCTTCAGATCAATTGGGAGAAGTAGCAATTTCTTTTAACAGGATGGCAGAGAGCATGGAAAAACTTCTTGAAGAAGAGAAGGAAAAAGAAAGATTAAAAAGGGAGTTAGAGCTTGCTACAAAAATGCAAAAAAAGCTTCTTCCTTCGGATGAACTTATTGTGAAAAATTTTATTTTTTCAGGACTTTCTATTACTGCACAGGAAGTAGGTGGAGATTATTATGATTATTTCCCGGTGGGTAAAAACAGAATCTTTTTTTCCATAGCAGATGTAGCCGGTAAGGGAATGCCCGCTGCCTTTTATATGGCTGAAATAAAGGGGATTATAAGAAGTATAGCCCATTCAACAAAAAATCTTACAAAAATTGTTGAGGAGATAAATTTTACTGTATTTCATTCAATTGAAAAGATAAGCTTTGTAACGGCTATTGTTGGCTATCTTGATATTACTAAAAATGAGATTCATTATATTCGTTGCGGACATCCTCTTCCTATAAAAATTTCTGCCAATGGGGAAACAGAGGAAATTCAGTCACAAGGCATAGCTTTGGCTTTAAGGGAAAATATCAAAGGCTTTTTAGAGGAGACTATTGTTAAGCTTGAACCTGAAGAAACACTTGTGCTTTATACTGATGGTCTTTCAGAGATGAAAGATGATATGGGAAATCTTTATGGAGCCGAAAGAATAGTTTCTCTTCTAAAGGGAGAAGAATTAAATAGTGTTAAAGAATATAAACAGATTATAAAGGAAGGTGTTTATTCCTTTATTGGGAAGAATTATATTGAAGATGATATTACCATTCTTTTGATAAGGAATAGAAATGGAGGAAAAGTTAAAAAAATTTGAGGAATTAATAAATTATAGATTTAAGAATCCCTCGCTTCTAAAAAAGGCTTTGTCCCACACCTCATTTGTTTATAAATCTGAAGAGAGTAATGAAGTTTTTGAATTTTTAGGTGATTCAATAATAGGTTTCTATCTGGCAAAAGAGCTTGTTAAATTATTCCCTAACATGAGAGAGGGTGATTTAAGTAAATTAAAGGCAATACTATCCTCAAGAAAGTATCTTTTTGAACTCTCAAAACAGATAAAATTAGGAGATTTCCTTTATCTCGGGAAAGGGGAAAAGCAGGATAGAGGGGGAGAAAAAATAAATATTACCTCCTCTGCTTTTGAAGCACTTGTTGCTGCTCTCTATTTTGATGGAGGAATAGAAGAGGTTGATAAATTTTTAAACTCCTTTTTCAGCCCTATTTTTAAAACATTTAAGGGGAAAAAGATAAAAATAAATGATTATAAATCTGAAGTTCAGGAATTATTCCAAAAAATATGGAAAAAAGCACCTATTTATGTTGTAGAGGAAGAGATAGGTCCTGAGCACAATAAAATCTTTAAAATTGCTATGTTGGGAGTTAACAATGAGATTTTAATAAAAGGACAGGGGAAAACTAAAAAGGAAGCTGAGCAAGCTGCTGCAAAGTCATATCTTTTTTCCCTTTTCCCTCAAAAAAACATAGTGGATTTTGATGATTTTTTCATAGAAATTCTTGATTAGGAGGTTATTATGTTTATAAAAAAGAATATTGAAGAGGTTAAGAAGGAGAAGGTTGATATTGCTGAAAAAACCTATATAAGATGGATGTTAGGTCCTGATGATAATGTTCCCAATTTTTATTTCAGAATTTTTGATGTTGAGCCCGGGGGTAGTAGCCCTTACCATAAGCATGATTGGGAGCATGAAGTTTTTATTCTTGAAGGCAGTGGTTATCTGAAAACAGAAGATGGAAACATTGAATTTAAGAAAAATGATATTCTTTTTGTCCCCCCGAATGAGATGCACCAATTTGTCAACAGCGGAAACTCTCTTTTAAGATTTATATGCGTAATTCCTAAAAGAGATTATTGATGAAAGCATTTTTAACAGAAATACATTTTATCCCTAAAACTTATGAAATTGATTATGCTGGTATAGTGAGCAATCAGGTTTATGTAAAATGGCTTGAAGATCTTAGATATGAGATGATGAGAAAGTATTATGGTTGGGAGAATCTAATGAATGAAGTGGTGCCCGTAATAATCAGAACAGAGATAAATTATAAAAAAAGCGTTCGACTTCTTGATGAGGTCAATGGGAAAATGTGGATTTCCGGAATTAGAGGCCCAAAGTTTTTTCTCTCAGCTGAATTTTACTCTGAAAATACACTTGTAGCTGATGCTTTTCAGATAGGAGCCTTTTTGAATGAAAAAACAGGAAAACCGACGAGGGTTCCGGATAAAATGCTAAAAATGATTGAAGAGAGCAAAGAAAATGAATGAAAAAGAGGGTTTTGAAAAAATTGTTCAAATTATGAAAATTTTGAGATCCGAAAATGGCTGTCCTTGGGATAGATCAAGAAATCTTTCTAATCTCAGGGAAAATATTATCGAAGAGGCTTATGAGCTTGTTGATGCCGTAACAAAAAATGATGTGGAAAATATCAAGGAGGAGGTAGGAGATCTTTTGCTTCAATCGGTTTTTGTATCTCAAATTATGGAAGAAAAAGGAGTTTTCGATATTTATGAAGCTCTGAATTCCCTTTCAAAAAAATTAATTGAAAGACATCCCCATGTATTCGGAAACAGAAAAGCGAAAACTCCCGAAGAGGCTAAAGCAAGCTGGGATAGTGTTAAAAACAGAGGTAAAAAAGAAATTGATCTTGAAAAATATAAGAAATTTCCGGCTTTAATAGAGGCTCAAAAAATCTCTTCAAAAGCTGCAAAATATAATTTTGATTGGGAAAAGCCTGAGGATATTTTTGAAAAGATAGAAGAAGAAATAGGAGAGATAAAAGATGCAGTAAAAGAGAAGAACAAAGAGAAAACCGAAGAGGAGATAGGAGATCTTCTCTTTACAATAGTTAATCTGGCAAGAAGATTGAACATAGACTCTGAGATAGCGTTAAAAAAAGCAAATGAAAAATTCAGGAAAAGATTTACCGAAATTTTAAAGAAAATAAGAGAAAACCCAAATCCTACATTAGAAGAATTAAATATAGAATGGGAAAGGATAAAGAAAAAGGAAGAAAATTAAAAAATTGTAAATATAGTTTATATTGAACAAGCAACTATTAAGAGGTATAATCTTTTATGCTGGCAGATTATGAGATTAAACAATTGGCTATTGAAGAGGGAATGATAGAACCTTTTGATGAAAAATCTGTGGGTAAGGTTATAAGCTTTGGCCTTTCCTCTTATGGTTATGATTATAGAATTTCTGATGAATTTTTAGTGCCGGATCCTTCTTATAAAGGAGTTCTTGACCCTAAAAATACGTCGGAAGATCTTTTTATAGAAAAAAAATCGAAAGAATTAACAATAAGAGCAAACTCATTTATTCTCGCAAAAAGCTTTGAATATTTCAGAATCCCGAGAAATATTCTTGGAATAAGTTTCGGAAAGAGCACACTTGCAAGATCCGGTATTTTTGTGAATGTAACTCCCCTTGAACCGGAGTGGGAGGGATATCTCACAATAAGCATTGCAAATCTCTCCCCGTACCCAGTTAAACTTTATGCTTTTGAAGGTATTGGTCAACTTGTCTTTTTAAGAGCTGAAAATCTCTGCAAAGTTTCTTATAAGGATAAAAAGGGTAAATATCAGGCACAAAAAAAGATTACAGTATCAAAGGTAAAATGAAAGAAAAGTTTATAAGAATATTTAAAGAGTCTCTTAAATCCGTTTATCCTGAAAATCTATTTAGAGAGAATATTAAATTAGAAAAAGATGTTTTAAAAATTCAAAACATTGTGTTAAATCTTAATGATTATAAAGCTATAAAGGTAATATCCGTAGGGAAAGCCGCTTATCCTATGACAGAAGCTCTTTATAAAATCATAGGTGATAGAATAGAAAAAGGAATTTCAGTAAATCTTAAAAAGATTGAAAATCCACTAAAAAACATTGAAATAGTATATGGTTCCCATCCTTATCCGGATGAAAAGAGCCTGAATGCGGGTAAAAGTGTGGTTGCATTTACAAAAGATATAGATGAAAATGATCTTGTATTTTTTTTAATTTCAGGGGGAGCTTCAGCTCTGATGACCCTACCGGTAGAAGAAATCTCCCTTGAGGAAATGAGAGTGGCAACAAAAACTGTGATGAACGCGGGAGCTAATATCAAAGAATTAAATACCATAAGAAAACATCTATCAAGTTTAAAAGGAGGAAAACTTGGTAAATTGATTTATCCCGCAACTCTTATCACAATTGCAATATCAGATGTACAGGATGATGACCCGGAAGATATAGGTTCAGGACCTACCGTGCCTGATCCCACAACATTTGAAGATTGCTTGCGTATAATAGATAAATATTCATTAAAAGAAAAAATTCCTGAGAGAGTTTTTTCATATTTAGAAAAAGGAGCTGAGGGTAAGTATGAGGAGACAGAAAAGCCAGACTCTGAAGTCTTTAAAAAATCTCATACTATTATATTAGGTAATACTTTTTATGCTTTAAAAAGAGCTGAAAATTTATTTCAAAAAGAGGGCTTTAGAACAATGCTTTTAACCTCAAATGATTCCGGAGAAGCAAAAGAGGTGGCAAAACTTTATTCTGCTATTTTAAAGGAGATTAAAAACTCTAATAATCCTGTTTCTCCTCCTGTTGTGGTATTGACAGGTGGAGAATTAACTGTCAATGTTAGGGGTAGCGGAAAGGGGGGTAGAAATACAGAGCTTATATTGGCTATGCTGATTGAATTGCAGAATTTTAGAGGGGAATTTATAATTTTAAGCGGAGGAACGGATGGTATAGATGGTCCTACGGATGCAGCTGGAGCTATTGTTGATAATTCTGCCTATGATGTTATAAAACACGAAGATCTTAATCCTCAGGATTATCTTAACAACAATGATTCATACACTTTTTTTGGGAAAATAAATTCTTTGATAAAAACCGGTCCTACGAATACAAATGTGAGAGATATAAGATTTTTTTATGTGGGAGGATAGAAATGACAAAAAAAATAATTATTATCATAGTTTCACTTTTTCTTTTATCCTTTGCTGCCTGTAAAAGAAAGGCAACCGTTGAGGTCGGGAATGAGGGAAATGTTGAAATTGAGGTTGTGGTAGCTGGATATACTCAGAGTATTGCACCCTATTCATCTTCACTTTTCGAAATAACATGGAATAGTATTGCCCCAGGCTCCTGGAGACTTATAGACCTCATGGCACGACCTCTGCTATATGAGGGATATTATGATAGTAAAACAATAACTCTTTATGATGGAGATTATTTTTATTGGGGTACAGGATGGGTTCTTGAAACAGACAAAGCATTAAAAAAAGTAAAAGAAAGGAGAAAATAGTATGGGCGAGGATATACAGCTGAAAAAGGAAAAATATGAAGATTTCTACAGAAAATTAAGAGGGAAAATATTCAAATGGGTAAAGGAAGGTAAATTAAATAACCAGACAAAGGGTTGGGCTGGTAGATTTACGGAATACCTGATAATTTTGCCTGATCTTCTCTATATGATGATAAAAATCTTGTTCGATAAGGAAGTTCCCGTAAAAAGTAAAGCTTTAATAGTGGTGGCTACAACATATCTTTTCTCTCCCATAGATGTTATTCCTGATTTTATTCCTGTTGTTGGCTTTGTGGATGATCTTCTTGTCACAATAATTATTTTAAATAGAATAATTAATTCTGATGATCCTGTTTTAAAACAAAAGATGAAAGAATACTGGCCGGGAGATGAAGATATCTTTCTTCAGATTAAAAATATAATGGCTATAATTAATCAATTTGCTTCAGAGATTCCAAAAGGAATATTAAAATTTATGAATGAAGGCAAAAATAAAGGAGGAAAAAATTGAATATTTTAGTTACAGGCGGAGCGGGCTTTATTGGGTCCCATATTGTTGACAGATACATTGAAGAGGGGCACAGGGTTGTAATAATAGACAATCTTTATTCGGGGAAAATTGAAAATATTAACCCTGAAGCAAAATTTTACCCTCTTGATATAAGAAGCAAGGAGGTTGAAATTATTCTTGAACAGGAAAAGATAGATATTATAAACCATCAGGCTGCTCAGATATCGGTTCCTGAATCCGTAAAAAATCCGGATTTTGATGCTGATGTGAATATTAAGGGAGTTATCAATCTTTTAACTGCTGCGGTTAAAAAGGGAGTAAAGAGATTTATATTTGCCTCCACCGGAGGAGCTATTTACGGAGACACAGAGTATTATCCCTATACTGAGGAGGCAATCCCATATCCTCTTTCACCCTATGCAGTATCAAAATTATCAGCTGAATATTTTATCAGATATTTTTCAAGCACCAATGATTTAAAGTATGTGATTTTAAGATATTCCAATGTTTACGGGCCAAGGCAGATTCCTCAGGGAGAAGCCGGAGTTATCTCTATTTTTATGGATAAAATGAGAAAAAATGAAGATGTTATCATATATTCATTTCCCGATGTATACGATGGGATGATAAGAGACTATGTTTATGTAAAAGATGTGGCAGAAGCAAATTTGTTGGCTCTTACAAAAGGAGATTTTGAGGAAATAAATATTTCAACATGCAAAGAAACCAAAACTCTGGATCTTTTTCTTATTATGAAAAAGGTATTGAAAAGCAGTTCTGAATACAAGATATATCCCCCGAGACTGGGAGATATAAAAAGGAGCTGCTTAAGAAATGAGAAGGCTATGCATATTTTAGGGTGGAAGCCTAAATATACTCTTGAAGAGGGTATAGAAGATATGGCAAAGTATTATGATAGGTGAAAAATTTATTAAAGAAAGCTCTATAAAGATAGATCTTAAAATTCCCTCTATTAAAAGAGAGAAAAATGTAAAACCTATAAACCTTGTAAATCCCATTCCTGAAGATTTTTTTATCAAGCTGATTACAGAAAGAAGATCTGTAAGAGAATATTCGGAAAAACCGATGAGTTTTGAACATCTTTCTTTTATTTTATATTCAGCATCCTCTATCTCCGGAGAGAGGATGGGAGTAAAGCTAAGAACCTATCCTTCAGCAGGCGCAAAATATCCGATAGACATATATGTGGCAGTATTTAATGTTGAAAACCTTGAGCAGGGTATTTATAAATACAATGATACAAAATTTCAATTGGAATTATTGGCTAAGGGGGATTATAGAGAAGAGCTTTATGAAATTTCCATTCAGCAGGAATTTGTTAAACAGTCCGCTATTATGATTATATTAGTGGCAAGATCGCTGAGGAGTACATATAGGTATGGAGAGAGGGGAATCAGGTATGTTTTAATGGATGCTTCCTATATTTCTTCAAATATTTATTTGACCTCAACTTACCTGAATTTGGGAGGCTGTGTCATAGGTTCATTTGCAGATGAAGCCTTTAAGAAATTTTTAAATATAAAAGGGGATGAAACCTTTGTGGTTTTAGCTCACACAGTCGGCACAATTAAATAAAGACAAAGATTATTTAACAAAAATAGAAACTATTTTCTCTTTTACATAGATAAACTTCTTTATCTCTTTTCCTTCTATCCACTGTTTGACTTTATTGTCTGAGAGAACAATTTTCTTAATCTCCTCTTCTTCCATTCCTCTCTCCATCTCCATTCTTGCTCTGACTTTTCCATTAATCTGAACTACAAGAGTAAAACTATCTGCCACAAGGTATTTTTCATTGTATTTCGGCCATTCAGTATCCAAAAGCTTTGTTTTATGTCCTGTTATCTCCCAGAGCTCCTCTGTAAAATGAGGAGTAAAGGGAGACATTAATTTTAAGATAGCTTCAAGAGCCTCTCTTAAAATTTTCTTTCCCTCATCATCAGATTGAAGGTTACTCAGATTAGCACTAATAGTATTGTATAATTCCATAATGGAAGCTATTGCAGTATTAAAATGATATCTTTCTCCAAGATCTTCCGTTACCTTTTTAATTGTCTGGTGTATTTTTCTTTTAACCTCAATATATTTTTCAGATTCACCTTCAAGTTCAAAAACATCAAGATTAGAGGTAACAAGTTTCCATATTTTATTTACAAATCTAAAACTTCCCTCTATACCGCTTTCACTCCATTCAAGATCTTTTTCCGGGGGAGCTGTAAAAAGCATGAAGAGTCTTACAGTATCAGCTCCATACTTTTTAATCATATCATCGGGATCAACAACATTCCCCTTTGATTTGGACATAGCTGAACCATCCTTGGTTACCATACCTTGAGTTAAAAGATGCGGAAAAGGTTCATTTATATCTGTTAATCCAAGATCCCTGATAAATTTTGTGAAAAATCTTGAATATATTAGGTGTAAAATCGCATGCTCAACTCCACCTATGTATATGTCAACGGGCATCCAGTACTTTGCCTTCTCCCTATCAAACATTGCTTTGTCTTCCTTGGGAGAGGTGTATCTTAAAAAATACCATGAGGAATCAAAAAATGTATCCATTGTATCTGTTTCTCTCCTTGCTTCTCCTCCGCACACAGGACACTTGACCTTTGTAAAACTTTCAGATTTATCAAGAGGATTACCCTTTATACCTTTAAACTCTATGTCAACCGGAAGTTTTACAGGAAGATCCTCCTCTTTTACAGGAACTACCCCGCATTTGGGACAATTAATTACAGGAATGGGTGTTCCCCAATAGCGCTGTCTTGAAATTCCCCAATCTCTTAATCTGTAATTGACCTTTTCTCCTCCGAAACCATGCTCTTTTGCATATTCATTCATAGCTTTGTAAGCTTCATCAAAATTCATCCCCGTAAAGGGACCTGAATTTATCAAATATCCTTTTTCTGTGTATGCCTCTTCAAGCTCTTCGGCTTTAATTATCTTATCTTTTTCAGGTACAATAACTACCTTTATCGGAATATTATATTTTTTTGCAAATTCAAAATCTCTCTCATCGTGAGCAGGAACTGCCATAATTGCCCCTGTTCCATACTCCATAAGAACATAATTTGTTATCCAGATTTGAACCTTTTCATTGTTGTATGGATTTATTGCATAAAAGCCTGAAAAAATACCTTTCTTTTCAGGTTCTTCATCCTTTTTAAACTTTAACTCTCTTACGACATCATCCACCCATTTTTTTATTTCATCTTTATTTTCGGCTTTTTTAAGGATTTCTCCTACAAGAGGATGCATTGCTGATATTGCCAAAAAGGTTGCTCCGTATATAGTATCAATTCTTGTGGTAAAGATGGGAATATCATAGTTAAGGTCTTCCGAATGAAAGATCACCTCACTCCCCTTGCTCTTTCCTATCCAATTTTTCTGCATCAAAAGAACCTTTTCAGGCCATCTTTTGAGCTCTTTGTGCCCCTCTAAAAGTTCCTCAGCATAATCTGTTATTTTTAAAAACCACTGCGATAGCTCTTTTTGCTCAACTTCAGTTCCACATCTCCAGCATTTTCCGTCAATAACCTGTTCGTTTGCAAGAACAGTATTACAGGAAGGACACCAGTTAACCCAGCTCTTTTTTTTGTAAGCTTTTCCTTTCTCAAGCATTTTAAGGAAAAGCCATTGATTCCACCTGTAATATTCCTCATCACATGTGGCTACCTCCCTACTCCAATCATAAGAAAACCCCAATCTCTTTAATTGTCCCTTCATATACTCTATATTTTCCCTTGTCCACTTTTCTGGATGAAGACCTCTTTTAATAGCTGCATTTTCCGCCGGCAGTCCCAAAGCATCCCAACCAATTGGATGTAAGACCGAATATCCCTCCATTTTTTTAAATCTTGCTATAACATCTCCGATGGAATAATTTCTCACATGTCCCATATGAATTTTGCCTGAAGGATATGGAAACATTTCAAGACAATAGTATTTTGGTTTTGAGCTATCCTCTTTTGCTTCAAAAGTCTTTTCTTTTTCCCAGATTTTTTGCCACTTTTCTTCAATAGCTTTAAAATTGTAAGAGAGATCCTTTTCTTTTCCCATTTTCTCACCTTCCATAGAGTATAAATACCCTATTTTAATACAGCTTTTCTTAAAAAACAAACTTTTTATTTCTTTTCTAAAATAAAATATAATACTATTTCCTGTTTTAATAATAAAAGACAATACTAATATTCTTTAC
Source organism: Candidatus Aminicenantota bacterium (assembly GCA_027070475.1). Lineage (GTDB taxonomy): Bacteria > Acidobacteriota > Aminicenantia > JAMOAD01 > JAMOAD01 > JALXDT01. The sequence continues at coordinate 12,170 of JALXDT010000240.1, forward strand.
TTTTTCTGAGATCCTCTATTAAAGGTAAAATCCTATTGTTTAATTCTTTCTAATATTGGTGGAACAAAAAGTGCACCTTGTTTTTTTAGGTGTTTTACACTATAATATAGTATTATGAGATTAGTGAGCAATCAAATTAACCATATGGCCTTTGTTATTGTAAGAGATTTAATAAAAAAGGGATTAATAACAGCAGAAGATAAGAATGAGCTTACAGAGAGAGTTGCCAAGGTAATCGAAGCAGATCTTAAAAAAGAAGAGGAGCTTGATGAAGAGGTTAAGGAACTTTTACTTCAGTATTCTGAAAAAATGAGAAAAGAGGATGTGGATTATGGAGAGATGTTTAGAAAAATAAAAACAATGTTGGCTAAAGAAAAGGGGATAATTTTATGAGATACGGTTTTTCAATAGATAGAATTTCACACATAGCTAAAGAAATCATAAAAGAATTTTATGAAGATGATGGAGTTGAAATCTATACTGATGATTATACCTTAATTAGAGTTATAAAGGAGTCTATTGAAAAAGAGCTTGATTTTTATGAGGAATTAAGAGAGAAGGCAAAAGAAAAGGTTCTTTCACAAAAGAAAAATATTCCTGAGGGAAGTAGAGAATGGGATCTTTTGGTAAACAAGTACTTTAATGAAGAAATAGATAAATTGGACAAAATCCTGGACTAATCCCTTTATTAAATGGTCAAAGTGTTGACAACTTAATAAAATAATGCTATTTTTCAATGCATTTTAAAAAAGCGAAAGTGGCGGAACTGGCAGACGCATCGGACTTAGGATCCGGTGGGGATTTCCCTGTGGGGGTTCAAGTCCCCCCTTTCGCATTTAGGAGGGTTTTATGAAAGAAAAAAAGGAAAATGTTTTAGAAAAAGAAGAAGAAAAAACAAAAGAAGCCAATGTTGATGAAGAGAGTTTAAAGCTCAAAGATATTGATAAAGAGCTTTCCAAAGAAGAAGTTATTGAAATTTCTGATAATGAAATAGAGGAGATGATAACGGAAAAAGCTAAAGCTTACAGGGGAAAGGTGAAAATTAGAGGATTCAGACCGGGGAAAGTCCCTTTAGATTATATTAAAAGATATTTTTATAAAGAACTTTTAAACGAAACCATAGATGAGATTGTTAATCAAAAAATAAAGGAAATTGTTTCAAGAGAAAAAAACATAGCCACTTACCCGAATGTTTCGAGAGATTATGAGAAAGGAAAAGGGTTGAAATTAAAAATACAATATGAAACCTTATCAGATTTTGATTTGGGTGATTATAAAGAGATAGAAGTTGAGGATGTGAGTATTGATGTTAGTGAGGAGGAAATAGATAGAGAAATAGAGAGATTAAGAGCACAGGTTGCTGAAGTTGTTCCCATTGAAAAGGGAAAGGCGATTGAGGATGAAGATGTCATTGTTGACTTTGAATTTCAGATAAAGAACCCTAACACAGGCAAATGGATGAAAAAGGAACTTTTAAAAAGCAGAAAGGTAAAAGAGCAGGTTTTTATGGGAGTGAAAGATAAACTTATTGGAATGAAAGTAGGAGAAGAGAAGGTTTTTAAAGGTAAAATCCCTGAAGAGCTTGATGCCAAAAACTTTGCAGGGAAAGAAACAGAAGCAAGGATAAAGGTACTTTCGGCTAAAAAAATTATACTTCCCGAAATAAATGATGATTTTGCAAAATCATTGGGTGAATATTCTTCTCTTAAAGAATTAAAGGAAAAAATAAAAGAAGCAATAGAGAACAAGAAAAGAGAGGAAAGAAAATATATAATAGGAGAAAGAGTACTCTCTGAAATAGAGAAAAAAGTTGAATTCGGAGTTCCCGTAAGCTTTATTTTTCAGGAAATGAATACTCTATTTAAGCAAGGAGCAAAATATGATCCTGCGACTTCCCTAAAAGTTTCAAGGGAAAATATAAAGAAAATCTTTATAGTTGAAAAAATTGCAAAAGAAAACGATATAAAGGTGGAAGAAAAGGATATCGATGAATATATTGAAACACAGGCTAAAGTTTACAATATCACTCCCCAGATGTTCAAATCATACCTGACGGAAGACCATATTGCAGAAATAAAACATCAAATTCTGAGAAATAAGACAATCCTGTTTCTCTCTGAAATAGCAAAAATTAAAGGGGAAAAACAGAAGAAGACTTCTGCTTCAACAAAAGAAGAGCAGAAGGGAAAGACCAAAAAAACACAAAGTAAAGAAGAAAAGAAAAAGACAAAAGTTAAAACAACAGCAAAGGGAAAGACAAAAGCAGCAACACAAAAAAAGAAAACAAGCTCAAAAAAAGCGCAGGTAAAGAAAACAGTGAAAAAAACCGAAACTAAAAATAAAGAGGAGTAAAAAAGATGCAAATACCATATGTAATTGAACAGACAGGAAGAGGGGAAAGAGTTTATGATATTTATTCAAGACTTTTAAAAGATAATATTATTTTTATAGGTTCTGAAATCACAGATGCAATGGCAAATATAGTTATAGCCCAACTACTCTTTTTGGAAGCAAACAATCCTGAAAAAGACATATTTCTCTATATTAACAGTCCTGGGGGTTCTGTAACAGCAGGTTTGGCAATCTATGATACTATGCAATTCATTAAGAATGATATATCCACAATTTGCATCGGACAGGCAGCAAGTATGGGGGCAATCCTTTTAGCTGCTGGGGAAAAAGGCAAAAGATTCATTCTTCCCCATTCAAGAGTAATGATACATCAGCCTATAGGTGCTTCTCAGGGAAGAGCCTCTGATGTTGAAATATATACTAAAGAGCTTTTGAGAATAAAAGATGAACTGTTTAGAATCTTAAGCAAACATACTGGTCAAACAATAGCAAAAATAAGAAAAGATTCGGATAGAGATTTATTCCTTACTGCAGATATGGCTGTAAAGTATGGAATTGTAGATAAGGTAATGGAGATTAGAGATGAGAAGAAAAAGTAATGAACCAACCTGTTCCTTTTGCGGAAAGAGCAGCTCAGAAGTTTCGCAGCTCATCAGGGGTC
>JALXDT010000241.1 GCA_027070475.1 Candidatus Aminicenantota bacterium
AAATTTTATTCCATCTCCCGAATTAAAGAAAACAAAGGAAGCATTTTCATATTTATCCTTGATTTTCCAGTATGTTTTATTAGAAACGAAAATTGGGATATCAGGGAAATTGTTAATAAAGGTTCTCAAGCCTTTTATATGATCACCATGCTCATGACTTATAAAAACAGCAGTAATATCTGATAGAGCTAAGGAAAATTTTTCAAGCCTTTGCTTTAATTGTCTTAAACTTATTCCTATGTCAAAAATAAAGAGCCCCTCTTCATTCTTTAGAAAATAAGAGTTTCCGGAAGAGCCGCTTGCAAGAGCAGCTGTTTTCAACATTTACCTAAAAGCTCCTCTCTGACATAAAATCAATCAGAGACATTAAACTTTCTTTATACTTTGAAGGTTTCAAACTTTCTATGGTTTTCTTTGCCACAGAAATTAATTCCAAAGCTTTTTTCTTTGCATAATCAAGCCCTCCGGCTCTTATAACATCATCCTTAATCTCATCAAGAAGATAATCCTGAGTCACATCTTCGAAAAATTTTACAATTTTATTTTTTAAATCACTCTTTTTTCTTAAAGCGAAAATTATTGGAAGGGTCAGAGTTTTTTCCTTCAAATCATTCATAACAGGTTTCCCAACTTTTTTGGCATCTGAGGTATAATCAAGCACATCATCTATTATTTGAAAACTTAAACCTAAAGATGAGCTCATCTCCCTTATTCTTTTACATTTCTGCTCATCAATTTCTGCAAGAATACAGCTAATCTCACCTACAAGCTCAAAAAGTGAAGCTGTTTTATTTTTTATTATTTCTATATATTTATCTTCTGTTAAATCAATATTACCAGTGTTTAAACCTTCCTCTATCTCTCCTATTAAAAGACTCTCATTCTTTTCAACTAAAACATCCAATATTCTAAAATTTCGTTTTTCAACTGCCAATTTATTTGAAAATAAAAAAAGTAAATCTCCTAACAAAACAGCTATATTGTTTCCATAAATTGAATTAAATGTATTTTCTCCTCTTCTTTTAGGAGAATGGTCTATAATATCATCATGAACAAGACTTGCATTGTGTAAAAGTTCAACTATGACTCCATAGTCAACTATATCTTCTTCAAAATATCCCAGAGCTTTTGAAAGTAAAAAAAGATATATAGGTCTTAGTTTTTTACCCTTATTTAAAAAGGTACCATCAAACTTTTCCTTAAAAACATTATCTTTAAGGATTTTATCTATTTTTCTTTCTACTAATCCAAGCTCCTTTTTTACTGGAGCTATGATTTTATCAATCTGTTTCACTACTTACCAAGCACTTCCTTAAGTGTTTTTCCAATAACAGCAGGACTTTCCGCTACTTTTACGCCTGCTTCTTCAAGGGCTTTAATCTTCCCTTCCGCTGTTCCTTTGCCTCCCATTATGATAGCTCCGGCATGTCCCATTCTCTTTCCTGGAGGCGCTGTCCTTCCCGCAATAAAGGAGACCACAGGTTTATTAAAATTATTTTTAATATACTCTGCAGCTGTCTCCTCTGCAGTACCTCCTATCTCTCCTATCATAACAACCGCCTCTGTCTGATCGTCATCATTAAACATCTTCAAAATATCCACAAAGGTAGAACCTATGATCGGGTCTCCTCCTATTCCTACAGCTGTACTCTGCCCCAGACCCAATTCAGTAAGCTGGTTTACAGCTTCATATGTAAGAGTTCCCGATCTTGAAATAACACCAATGCTTCCCTCTTTAAAAATTCTTGCAGGCATAATGCCCATTTTCCCTTTACCCGGAGAGATAAGGCCTGGACAGTTAGGGCCTATCATCGTAGCTCCTCTGCTGACAACGTATCTTTTTGCTTTTATCATATCATTCGTAGGGATTCCCTCTGTAATACATACGATTAACTTTACACCGGCATCAGCAGCTTCTATCACTGCATCGGCAGCAAAAGGTGCTGGGACAAAAATAATAGAGGCATTGGCACCCTCTTTTTCTACAGCCTCATGAACAGTATTATATACAGGCCTGTCAAGATGAGTTTGCCCTCCTTTACCTGGTGTGACTCCCGCAACAACATTTGTTCCGTATTCAATCATCTGTTCAGCGTGAAAACTCCCCTCTTTACCTGTAATTCCCTGAACAACAACTCTTGTGCTTTTATCCAATAAAATACTCATTAGTTTCCTCCTTTTGAAAGCTCCACTGCTTTTTCGGCAGCTTCGCTCATTGTTTCAAAAGTATAAAATTTAAAAGGCGCATTCTTAAGAATTTCTCTTCCCTCTTCCTGGTTAGTTCCCACAAGTCTTATCACAACAGGCCTATCAACCCCTACTTCAGAAGCTGCTTTTACAACACCTTCTGCTATCCTGTCACATCTGACAATACCACCAAAAATATTTATTAAAACAACCTTCACATTTTTATCCTCAAGTAAAATTTTAAAGGCATTTCTAACAGTTTCTACGGAGGCTCCTCCACCAACATCAAGAAAATTCGCAGGCATCCCTCCGTAATATTTAATAATATCCATAGTTGCCATCGCAAGACCTGCTCCATTTACCATACACCCGACACTTCCCTCCAATTTTACATAGTTCAAATTATACTTGTGAGCCTCAACTTCAAGTTTATCCTCCTCTGAATCATCCTTTAACTCCGCAATATCTTTATGCCTGTATAAAGCATTATCATCAAAATTAATTTTGGCATCAAGTGCAATAATATTTCCTTCCTTTGTTAATATCAGGGGGTTAATCTCAGTTAAAGAAGCATCAAGCTCAACATGAAGCTTGAAAAGTTTAAGGAAAAGTTTAACAGCCTGTTTGAAAGCATCCCCTGTTAGCCCAAGATTAAAGGCAAGCTGTCTTGCTTGAAATGGAAAAAGCTCAAGATAATCAACATAAACTTTAAAAAGTGCGTCAGGATGCTCTTTGGCAACCTCTTCTATCTCCATTCCTCCAAAAGGAGAAACCATAAAAATATACTTTTCAGCTGCCCTGTCAAGCACAATACCAACATAAAACTCTTTCTCTATGTTTGCCGCCTCTTCAATAAGTATTTTTTTAACTTCAACTCCCTCAGGTCCCGTTTGATGGGTATAGAGTTTTTTACCCAAAATATTCTTTGCTACTTCAACAGCTTCATCTGAAGATTTTGCAAGTTTAACACCACCTGCTTTTCCTCTTCCTCCTGCAAGAACCTGTGCTTTTACCACAACCTTTCCCCCTAATTCATCAGCAATAGATTTTACTTCTGAGATTTGATCTGTTACTTTTCCATTAGGGGTGGGAATACCATACTTTCTTAAAAATTCCTTTGCTTGATATTCATGGACTTTCATTATTACTCCTTTTATTTATATATAAAAAAATTGCCGAAGGTGGGACTCGAACCCACACGGGGCGAACCCCATCGGATTTTGAGTCCGACGCGTCTCCCAATTCCACCACTTCGGCAAAAACACAATATCTTAATCAAATTATCTTTTGTTGTCAAGATAGCCACTTCCCTAAGTGCATTATTACCAGAAAGTAGGAATTGATTTTAGATCTACCATCTGGTATACTTTATCCTCTTGGAGGTCAATATGGATATATCCGAAATAAATGAAATGATAAAAGAAAAATCAGCCTTCATCAAGATTCTTAAATCAGAGGTTAAGAAAAAAATAGTCGGACAGGATTATATGATTGACAGAATACTTATTGCTATATTTACAGATGGGCACATACTTATTGAAGGAGTACCCGGGCTTGCAAAAACTCTTACAGTAAACACTATAGCCGAAGCAATGGAATTAAAATTCAAAAGGATTCAATTCACTCCTGATCTTTTACCATCGGATTTAACAGGAAGTCTTATTTTTGACAATAAGAGCGGTGAATTTTATCCTAAAAAGGGACCTATTTTTACCAATGTATTACTTGCTGATGAGGTTAACAGGGCTCCTGCAAAGGTCCAATCCGCCATGCTTGAAGCTATGCAGGAAAAACAGGTTACCATTGGAGAAGAAACACATAAACTTCCTTCTCCATTTTTTGTAATGGCAACTCAAAATCCCATAGAGCAGGAGGGAACTTACCCTTTACCCGAAGCTCAAACCGATAGGTTTATGTTAAAATTAAAGATAGATTATCCTGAATTTGAAGAGGAGAGAAAAATACTTGACCTCTATGAAAAAGATTATGATATTGAAATAAAAAAGGTTATAAAACCCGAAGAGATTTTAAATGTTAAAAAGACAATAGAGCAAATATATGTAGATGAAGGGATAAAGGATTATATTTTAAGGATAGTTTTTGCAACAAGGTATCCTGAAAAATACAATCTCTCTGACATTAAAAAATATATAGATTTCGGGGCATCCCCGCGGGCTTCTCTTTATCTTTTAAAAGGTGCAAAAGCTCTTGCCTTTTTAAAAGGAAGAGGATTTGTTATTCCCGATGATATTAAAGAGATAGGATATGATATTTTAAGACATAGAATCATTCTATCCTTTGAAGCTGAAGCTGAAAACCTAACCACAGATGATATAATAAGAGAAATATTCTCAGCAGTTGAAGTCCCTTAATTTCCCAACAATTATTTTCAACCTTTCCGGTAAAAGCAAAGTCTCTTTTGACCTTTTTATTAAAATGAAATAAAAT
>JALXDT010000242.1:0-4168 GCA_027070475.1 Candidatus Aminicenantota bacterium
ATATCCACAAGAATTTCAAAAACTACCGCTTATATATGTAGGTCATCCTGCAATTCGTAAAATGCTTGGGATAAAGGGTAAATATGCTCCTTATAATGCCTTTTTTGACAATAAAGGAAAAGTTATTAAAACTAAAAGGGAAAAAACCAAAAGTTTCTTTGTTTTCATACTAAAAAATAGTAATTGATTTCATTATAAAAGTCAAGTTTCTCTATGAGACCCTTCTACCCTTCTACAATTTCTCCGATGTATTGTAAATCCCTGAATTTACCATTATAGTCCATTCCAAAACCAACCCAATAGGATGTATCAGCAGAAGAAAAACCAAAAGCATCCGGTTCTATCATTGCACTTTCTTTAAGAACAAGAGTTGCTGATAGGATTTGAGCAGGTTTATATTTTTTTATTTCATCTATAACCTTAAGGATTGTTTCCCCAGATTTTATCAAATCATCCGTTACAATAACGACCTTGTCTTTTATAGACTTTTCAGAAGGAAAATCAACAATTACAATATTCTTATCCTCATCCTTTTTTACCACCACAAATTCTATCTCAGAGTTTAGCCCCTTTTCATTTAATCTTTTCATTAATTCTGATACAAAAAGAATTCCTCCTCTTAAAATCCCTATTAGGGTTACTTCCTTTCCTTTAATTTTCTCCTTTAATTCCTCTGCTATACTATTTATACTTTCCTTTAATTCTTCCTCTGTTACAATCTTTTTAACCTTCATCTTCACTATCCTAAATTGATTTTTTTTATAATAATCTTCTCTCCTAAAAATCTCTCAGCTATTTTTTTAAACCGCTGAGGAAAATCTGTTAGATAATAATAATAAAATGCATTTTTATTTTTTGCAAGTATTTTTTTCTTTTTTAAAAAATTTTTTAACCAGAGGGCAACCGATTCCCCCGAATCAATTAAAATAACATCTTTTCCCATAATTTTCTGAATAGTTTCTTTTATCAATGGATAATGAGTACACCCTAATATAAGAGTATCTATTCCATGTCTTTTTAATTCATTTAAATAAATTTCCGCTACTTTGTAAGTAACTTCATTATCAACCCATCCCTCTTCTATAAGAGGGACAAAAAGAGGACAGGCTTTTGCGTAAATATCAATTGAAGGCTTTAAACTCTTTAATTCTCTTTGATATGCTTTACTTCTAATTGTAGCTGTTGTTCCAATTACACCTATTTTCCCTTTTTTACTTATTTCTACAGCCGATCTACTCCCCGGTTCAATAACCCCAAATATTGGAATTGAAAAATGTTCCTTAAGTTTTTTAAGTGCAGTAGCCGAAGATGTATTACATGCTACAACAATAGCCTTAACTCCCTGGTTAATAAGAAATTTTGTGTTTGCAAAAGAAAACTTTATTATTGAATCTGAGGATTTTGTCCCATAGGGAAGATGCGCTGTATCTCCCAGATAAATTATACTTTCCTGAGGTAGAATTCTTTTTATTGCTCTAACGACAGTTAATCCTCCCAGACCAGAATCAAAAACACCGATCGGAAGGTTTACTCTGTCACCTTTATCCATCTTGGATCAAACCTCAGAGGACGACTAATATCAATATGACCAGCCAAAGTCTCAGCTTCTCTTCCGTTGATAATTATTTGAGTTGCCTTAATAAAGGGAAAATTATAAGAGATTGTATCAACTATAGAATAAATTGTCAGTATCTCATCACTACTCCCACCTAAAAGATTTTCATAAATATTATCATTAAGATCAACGACAACAATGCTATTATCAATAAGATAAAACTCATTCAATTTTAACTTTTTTGAGAATGGATTATAAACATTTTCAACCCCCTCCTCAGGCCCCTTAAAAAGCTCCAATATTAATTCTTTTATCTGTTTTCTTAAATCATCCTCTTTAATTATCTTTTTTTTAACTCCGACAAGATAATCGCCATCTTCCGATGGATAAAAAAAGCTATATTCAATCCCCTCTTTGGTTTTAACTATTTTCTCTTTAACAACTACAGGCTTATTCTTTTTATTATTATTTTTATGAAAAAAACCAAAGAAAATAATTAAAAAGATTAAAACACCCAAACCAATTCCCACAAAAACATACTTAAGAGTTTGTTTACTATTCATCTTAATTGTTTACTATGTATCTTTTAATGCCTAAAAATATTGCATAGGCAATTTTTCTCTGCTTATCAGGATCCTTAAGCATTTCTTCCTCTTTCTTATTTGAAATGAAAGCAGTTTCCACTAACACAGCAGGCATCGCTACATTCATCAAAACCCTAAATGGTGCCTGTTTAATTCCTCTATCTTTTGTTCCAAGCAACAAATTCAGTTCATTCTGAATATACTCTGCAAGAACAGCACTCTCTTTTAGATATTCTGTTTGCGCCATATCCCATAGAATCAACTTTATATCACTTAAATCACTATTATCTCCAACATCATCCTGCATCTCTTTAAAATTATTTTCAAAGAATGCTAACCTTCTGGCTTCTTTATCTGTTGCCTTCAAACTTAAAATATACGTTTCAGAACCCCTCGCTTTTTTACTTCTTGAAGCATTGCAATGAATACTTATGAACATATCGGCTTTGTGATTGTTAGCAATAGCGGCTCTATCCTCTAAAGAAAGATCCATATCTTTATCTCTTGTAAGATAAACCTTAATACCGATATTGTTTTCAATATACTGCTTTAATTTTTTTGCAATAGCAAGAGTTATGTCCTTTTCAAATGTTCCTGAAGGTCCGACTGCCCCATACTCACTTCCCCCATGGCCTGGATCAATTACTATTACCCTTATTTCCCTTTTTTTCTCCTTCTGAAAATTAGAAGAATCATAATTAGTTTCCTGAGGAGTTGAAATTTTAAACTGTTTCGGATGAGCTGCAATATTCTTTTTTTCTGAGGCAGGGGTAAAATCTAAAACCACTCTATATGGAGATTCAAGCACAAAATTTTTAACTGTAAAATCTCCTTTTTTCTCTAATATTATATATACCTTTCCATTCTTCCTTTGAAAATTCAGAAATTTTAATCTCTTACTTTTTAATTTCCCCAGTCTTTTTGAAAACCTTTTCTTCGTATTTATTGTAATTTTTATTGAAGTCCCGCTATCCTCTATATGATATGTAAATGGTTGGTTGTCCTCAAATACCAATCTTGTAAAGGAGCTATGATCATAAATTCTATATGTTAGTGAATAAAGCGTTGAAAAAATTAATAAAAAAATAAAAGTAATAAATATTCTTTTCTTCATTATATTTCAATGGAGGCGGCGGGAATCGAACCCGCGTCCGAAAGTTTTCCACTGTCGGGCTCTCCAGGCTCAGTTTCCCGTTTTTTCTCGCTCTAATCTCCACGGGAAACAGGGAAGATCAGAGCAAAGCTTCCAAAAGTTTCGCATTTAAGGTGGAAGCAAACCTTAAATGCTATCCTGCTATCCGACGCTTCCAGAACCCCGCAGGAACAGGTTAAGGAAGCGGCCACCTATCTATTAGGCAGCGAGAGCAAAATCATTTGCAATTATTTTTTACCCACCGTTTTACGGGGTTGGTGGAATCCCGGCCTGCTCCCTAAGCTTCTTAACTTCCGTCGAGGCCATTTCGCCCCCTCTTTAATATTAAAAGAGGTGGCGGGGATGACGGGACTTGAACCCGCGACCTTTGGCGTGACAGGCCAACGTTCTATCCGACTGAACTACATCCCCGCATGGTGGGCGGTAGAGGACTTGAACCTCTGACCCCCGGCGTGTAAAACCAATGCTCTACCAGCTGAGCTAACCGCCCAGTAAATATAGTAAAATACTATATTTTGCCACATTTGTCAAGAAAAAACAGGCTCGTTCAGAAAATAAAAGCCCAAAAAGCCTTTGCTATTTTAATTGATTGAAAAAAGTATTAATGCTATAATTTTTTAATGAAAATAGGGATAATAAGTGATACTCACGATAGAGTTAGTGAAATAAGAAAAGCAATCAATATTTTTAAAAAACTTGATGCTGAATTGATAATACATCTTGGGGACTATGTAGCACCTTTCACTGCAAAGCCTTTTGTTGATTCCAAGATTAATTTTTTAGGAATTTTCGGAAACAATGATGGAGAAAAATTCGGATTAATCAAAGCTTTTTCTCCTGTGGGTAAAATATACAATCCCCCTTATGAAACAACTA
>JALXDT010000242.1:4178-4628 GCA_027070475.1 Candidatus Aminicenantota bacterium
TTTTTACTTCTCCATGATCCGGTAACACTTGAAGCTTATGTAAAAAGTCAGAAATATGATTATATACTTTACGGACATCTGCATAAAAAGCATAAGGAAGTTTCAGGGAAAACAAGAATATTAAATCCCGGAGAAGCATGCGGTATAATTTCCGGAATCTCATCAATAGCTTATATTGATACGGTTAAAGATATAATTGAAATAATTGATTTATGAAAGAGAATCTGAAAATTGCGGAAATCTTTGAAGATATAGCTTTTTTGCTCGAAATCAAAGATGAAAATCCTTTTAAAATAAGAAGTTATAAAAGAGTTGCGGAACTTATTAAAAAATTAAGGAAACCTCTCAGAATAATAAGGGATGAAAAAAAGTTAAGAGAGCTTGAAGGTGTCGGAGATGCTATTTCAAAAAAAATAGAAGAGATTCTTGATACCGGGGATTGTAATTTGA
>JALXDT010000243.1 GCA_027070475.1 Candidatus Aminicenantota bacterium
ATATAATGCCTATCAGAATCAATAATTTCTTAAACTTCAGCTCTTTGTCCTCTTCATCAAAATCCTCGTGTTTATTAAAGATTCTTTCTTCATTCTCTTCTATTTCTTCTCTTTTTTCATCTTTGTTTTCTATTAAATCTTTTTTTTCACTTTCTTTTTCCACCCTTTCAAAAGCTTTGTCTATTTCCTCATCATCTGCTGAAAAAATTGAAGAAAAATCTTCTCTGTTTTCCTCTTCCTCTTCTTCTGGAAAAGTTTCTTCTTCGAAAACAGATTCCTTATCCTCATACTCCTTTATAGCCCCTATGACTTTCAAAAACAAAAGAATTTTTAAAGTTTCGAATTCTTCATAAGAAGATTTTTTTATTAGTTCAAATAGAGAAGCTTTATCTTCCAATTTGTTCAACACTGACTTTTCTTTTTCTCCAATATAATCACTGTATTCACTTTCCCCCTTTTCATATGTTGTTTCTAAACTACCCATGAGTGTTGCTATCAATACTCTATCATTTGATTGATAAATTCCCTCTTTTATCATCTGGGGAATATCTATATTTAAAGGTGTAATATTAGATGGGAGTTCTTCTTCAAAAAACCTGAATTCTCCGTCCTTTAAAAACAAAACAGAGAAAAAAATCATCTTCTGCTGCTTTTCCACAAGCTTTGTAAGCTGCATTGGAGTGAGGTATCCTCTGTCAACAAAGATTTTACCTAACGATTCTCCTGGCACAAGATTATTTACCACATCCTCTATATATTCTGGTGAAAGAGTTCCCGAAGAGGAGATCACATCAAGAAGACGTTCCCCTTTCAGGTTTGAATGGCCATATGCGAATTTTCCCTGCAAAAAATATAATATTCTTAAAGTTTCACCTTTCTTTACATATAGAGAACCAGTCTTTTTATTTTTCTCTATAAGAAAAAAAGTATTAAAATTATTGAACATAGTATTATTTTCCATCATAGATTCCTTGTTAATGTTGCTCCTCCACCCGTTGAGAATAATCTAATAGTTTTAATTTCACAATTAACAGAGTTATTGTCATAACTAAAAAACGGAGAAGAGCTGTTTTTTAACATTAAAGAAGGACCTAATACTCTTACTCCATTTAAGTCAAAACCTTCAATGTAAAGATCAAACTTTGGATTTTCACCATTTACATTTAAATTTGAATCAACTTTAAGATCCAAGGTACAACTTCCTCCACTTCCTCCACAACACAGGGGATAGCAGCCTGTTATTATACAATAAAACATCCAAACAGGACTATGTCTGCATTTTTTCATATTATGAGTACAACATATTTGAGCACACAAGCCAGTGCATGTGGTTACAGGGCAAACAGAGGCTGAACTGAAATTTATTTCCTTTATATTCAAACTCTCAAAAGTTGAATTAAGCTTTATAAACTCATTTTCTGCAATACCTGAAATAAATCTTGAAACAAAACTTTTAACAACACCTAAAACTGAACCACTATCATTTTCAAGTTCAGCCACTATAACCCTTTTTCCAACGGGTACTGTAAAACTTGCTGGATTTGTAAAATCAGATTCAAGATGGGATACATTACCGGATGCAGGATAATAAACAGAATATTTTACATTAACTATTAGCTTTTCTTCTGCTCTTACCACTAAAGTTCTTAATTCTTTTGTTGAAAAAATAGTATTAATGGAATTAGTTCTATCAATAATCAATGGTATTTGAGGATAGTAGATATTATCTTTATTCTCGTTGAGACTTTTGTCTAAAGGATTGGAGGAATCGTATGTCCCATCTTTACCAGCAGACATTAAAAACCAGCGACATTTTGTATCTGAATTATCGCAGGGAGAATTGGAATTGATTTTTAAAAAAAATTGTAAATAATAATTTCCATAGGGATCTACAATTCCCGAGGAATCACTGTTTCTAACAGAAATATAGGGACCTCTCCACCCATAATAAACACCGCTTCCCACAAGTGCTTCCACAGGAGAAGGTTGAGAGCCTTGAATATAAAGGTCTTTCAAATTTTGAGGAAACACTCCCATATCCCCAATATACCCAAAATCTTGATTTAAATCTCCTAAAATAGCATAATAAATTAATTTTAACTCTTTTTTCGCATAAGTTTCCTTTTTAAAATCTTCTGATTTAAAAATAAGAGGAGCTATTACAGCAGCTAAAATTGAAACAACCGCTACTACTATAATTATTTCAATTAAGGCTAAACCTTTATTTTTAATTAAAGGTTTCTTAAGATCCAGGCGCCACCTCCCGTTGAATAAAATCTAAGAGTTTTAATACCACAAGGGCTTTTTGTTATACTATATCTAAAATGTGGAGCTGAGCTATATTTATCCATTCTTTCCGGTCCCCAAACTTTCTCACCGCTTGAATTGTAGCCTTCAAAATAAACTTCAAATCCCGGCGTCTGGTTAATATTCCCTCCACTACAACTATTGGAATTTTTATCAAAAGAAGAGTTAAGAGAAAAAGACGAAGGAAGGTCGCAACCTCCATAGTTAATGTTTAAATTACAAAAACTCTCATAAACAGAGGGGAAACTAATTTTTTGAAATTCTGGGGTAAATGGAAGGAGTTTAATTGTATTTCTCACGGTAGAGCCTGTAATTTCACTTCCATCATCAAGGATAAACAAAGAGTCTATTACCCTTTGTCCTACTGTAGCACTATAAAAGAGCCCTCCATTGCCAATTCCCGTTCTAATATAAGAGGAACCATTTCTTACATCATAAAAAATAAATTTAACTCTTGTCGGCGAAATATCAGAACCGGAAATCTCTGCTTTTAAGTTCAATGTAGTCATTATTGTGTAATATGTATTTCCTGAAACTGTATAGGTATTCAAAGAGAGTGGTTGAGCGGGATAGTAAAGATTATCTCTGTTAACAGCTGCATTGGGATCTGAATTATCAAACTGACCATCTTTACCAGCACAAACAAGCATCCATTTGTTAGATTGACCCCATGCATTAAAAACCTGAATATAATAATTTCCCCATGGATCAATAATTCCGGAGGAATCGCTATTTGCAACAGAAATATAGGGACCATCCCATCCTGCAAAAACACCAGAGCCAGATGGATTTTCAGTTTTTGTTGGTTGTGAAGATTGAATATAAAGTTCAGATAGAGGGTCAGGAAACCTTCCCATATCTCCCACATATCCAAAATATTCCTTTCCGTCTCCCAATATTGCATTGTATATTGTTTCAAGCTCTTTCTCAGCTCTTTTATATCTGGAAGCTTCTGTTGTTTTGTAAATTAGAGGACTCATTAAACCTGCTAAAATAGCAAGTATGGCAATTATTATGATTACCTCAATTAAACTCATTCCTTTTTTCATCGTTCTACTGTATTGAATATCCTATATCATCTTCACCGGGTTGAAGACTTGTCCCTTCAAAATTTGTGTCCATTAATTTATTCGTTCCGGCTGAAATAACCCAGACCTTTTTCGTATTATCCGGTGAAGCTGCCCCATGAAGATATTCAGCATTAATCAAATATGGCATTCCCCAGGGATCAAGTTTAATCTCAGTAAGATATGGACCTCTCCAGCTTGGGAGATTATGGGGGTTGGGATCTCTTTTTGTGTATGAATTATTCACATTCACTAACTCCCACCATAAACTCTCATTTGGTGTTCTATTCCAACTACTAATTCCACTATTTGAAGAGGGAATAAGAGAAGTGTCGGGATCAGGGCTCGTTCCTATTAATAATCTCACCCTGTTTCCGTTTCTATCAACCACTGGCCAATAACCCATATCATCTCTACACTGTATCATCACCTTTCCAATTGAGCTTACATCATTTTTCGCTTTAGCTATTTTAGAATCATTTATATTTTTTAAAATTGACGGAACAAGAACAACTCCCAGAATGGCAATTATAGAGAGTACAACCATTACTTCTATGAGGGTAAAACCTCTTTTGTACATTTTCTATTATTTAATTCTCACTCCAATATCATCCCCTGCTGGAGCAGGTGTAGTCGTTCTATAATCCTGAGCATAAGATGTTTGGGCTATTTTATCAGGTCCGGCAGATAATACAAAAACAGCGTAGTACTCATAATTACCGCCAGTATACCATAGACTAATAACATTGGATGAATAGACAACTCCCCATGGATCAGCTTTAAGATCTGTAAGATAAGGGCCATTCCATCTTAATTCACCTGTTGTATTATAGGTAGTTCCCCCTGGTGTTCCATCTGTTCCGGGTTGGTTTCTCATTAAATGATTTTCAAATATATCCTTTCTCCCGCTCCAAACAGATGTGCTCTTCCCCCAATATGCAGAATAACCACCACTATTCATGTCATTAGCTGTTGTAGGTCCATATAATATATAAAGATAATCCGGATTTCCGGAAGTTCCATTTGAAGTAGGCCATCTTCCGGTATCTTTAAAAAAGGATGCCATAGCCGCTCCTATGACCTGAACTTCATTATTTGCTCTTGCAACTTTAGAATCATTAATATTTTTCATTATAGTTGGTGTGAGGATTGCCGCCAAAATAGCAACAACAGAGAGTACAACGACCATCTCAATAAGTGTAAAACCTTTTTTATTCATTTTCACCTCCATGTTAAATTATAG
>JALXDT010000244.1 GCA_027070475.1 Candidatus Aminicenantota bacterium
GGAAATAAAGATAAGGCAACTTTCTTTATCTGTATGAGAGAGGGAAATAAAAAGCTTTTATATGAAGAATTTCCTCTGGCCATTCCGCCGACAATAGAGACTGTTATGGATCAGTATTTTTATTACCCAGAAGAGGAAAAAGCCTCAATTGAAATTTACAACCGTAAATATCCTCTTGCTCTTAAAAATAGTTTCTATAAAATCGAAGTTCTTGATTTAAAAGAAGGAAAAGGTGTTCTGTCCTTACAATCTAAAGTTAAAGGAATAAAGACCGTAGTATCCATGGATATTTCAAAATTAAGAATTAACAAACAACCTATTCAAGACTATAAATTAAAAGTCTCCTATTATGAAAAAGATAAAAAAGAGGGAGAAGCTTTTCAGCTTTTTGGAAGATTAATTCATCCTGTAAGACCTAAACTTCCTCCGATTAAAAACCTTAAAATAAATGATAAGGGGATAGCTGTTATTAATGAAAATTTCAGGTTCTTCCCGATAGTTCCTTCCCATTATGCCTTGGAGAATGAAAGTTGGGATAAGGCAATTGATATGGGAGCGAATATTTTTAGAGCCTGGTATAATAGAAATTACGATACCTTTGGAGCCCTCAAGAGAGCTTGGGCAAAAAATGCATATCTCTTAACAATTGGACCTTCTTTTGATGATCAAGTAAGAAAAAGATTCAAAAAAGAGGCTGATTCTCTAATATCCCATCCTGGTTTTTTTGCAGCTTATGCAAAACAGATTTATTATTGGAAGCCAAGAAAGGATCTGATTGATTATAGAAAAGAGATTGAAAGGGAAATAGCGAAAGTAAAAATACCAAAGCTTGTAATATGGGGGCATCATGATTCAAGCTTTCTTTATGATAGAACTTTACCTGAATGGCCTATTACCAATCCTTATGTAGGTTACTGTGTAGTCAAAATAATGGCAAGACCGGGACCATTCTGGAAAAACAGCCCGTTTTTAATGGAAACAGAGAAAATTTTAAATCCAAAAAGATTCACTTTAAGTGAAGTGAACTATTATGTTAGTTTTCACACAGATGAAATCGTACCTGAGAATTTCTGGGGTTCACTATCTATCAGAGGTGATGATTGGAGAGGTGTAAGGAATGAGTTTTATCAAGCACTTATTAATGGAGCCGGAGGAGTTTATAATTGGCTTTGCATCCAAAAAAGGGATTTGGGTAGAATTAGAGGTTTTTACCATGAAGTAAATGATATGTGGCAAATCTATGTTGAAGATAATATTGAAGGTGTATTAAATATTTTACCTGAAAATTCCGGGATAAAAGCGGTTCTTAAAAAACACAATGGAAAATATTATCTGATCACAGCAAACAGCTCTGAAAAAACACAAAATTCAGTGAAAATTATTATTAAAGGAATGAAGATAAAAAGTATAAAAAAACTTTTTGAATTAGAGGGAGACATGAGTTATGACGGAAACACAATCACAGATAATTGGGACAGATATGGAGCTCATGTCTATGAAATAGAAATAGAAAAAATAATCAAATAAGGAGGAAGAATGAACTTTAGAAAAAGAATAATCTTTGTATTATTATCAGCAATTATCTTGGTGTCTTTCACCCTTATTGCGAGTAATGGACTTAAACCTGATTGGTTAAGATTTAAACCTGATTTAATACTCTCAAAAGAGGGTTTCAGAGGTGTAAAGTGGCTTACCAGAGTTAATGAATTTCCTTATAAGATGAAATCCTATTTTCCAGCAATGTGTTATTTAAGGGAAGATGAAAATTACAATGTTTTTGGAACAAGAGCAAGGTACATTACCTATACAATGAGAAACAATCTTTTTTATGGCGTGAGAATAGATATA
This sequence comes from Candidatus Aminicenantota bacterium, assembly GCA_027070475.1. Lineage (GTDB taxonomy): Bacteria > Acidobacteriota > Aminicenantia > JAMOAD01 > JAMOAD01 > JALXDT01. The sequence goes on from JALXDT010000244.1 coordinate 1,849, forward strand.
TCCGGTAGAAAGAGAATGGAAAAAGCATATAAAAACCTTTTAACTCTTTATAAACCTGTAAAACCAGTAAAAAATATCTCTAAAACTGTTAAAACATTTGAAACAAAGTATACAAGGGTCTGGGTTGAATTTCCAAAGTATAAAAGCGGATTGGGTACAATATATCTTTGGGGAATAGATAAGAGAATGTTTCCCGATGATTCGAAAACTCCTTTATATCTTCAAAAAGCACCTCAACTGGTTTCTGTGCCCGGCCCATATGTGCCCAGAAGTTATGTTATTTACAGAAAAACAGGCGAGATCAAAATTGATGGAGACATAAATGAAAAAGCATGGCAGGATGCTGATTGGCTGGATAGATTTATTGACCATCAAGCCCCTTATTCTCCACCCCCTTGGAAAACAACAAGAATTAAAATTGTTTATGATGATGAGTATATATATGTAGCCGCTCAGCTCCAGGAGGAAAATGTATGGGGACATCTGACTGAAAGAGATTCCGTAGCATACTATGATAATGATTTTGAAGTCTTTCTTGATCCTACAGCAGATGGTGTTAACTATTTTGAGTTTGAATTAAACCCACTAAATATGATGTTTGATATGTGGCATGAAGTCGATAATCACAGAGGTGCTTATGCGGATCCTATTTTTGATAGTAAAGGGTTAAGAAGTGCGGTAAAAGTTCATGGTACTTTAAATTATCACTATGATTTTGATAAAGATTGGACTGTTGAAATGAAAATACCTTTAAAAGAATTAAAGCAGTGGAATCCTGATATGCACTATCCAATAAGAAGGGGAGATATCTGGAGAATTAATTCAAGCAGAGTTCAGTATATGCATTCATACACTCAGCTCTTTCCTTATCTTGTTCCTTATCTTCCGTGTGAAGACTGGGTTTTAAATCCGACAGATACAGGGGATTTGCATGTTCCTGAGTTATGGGCAAAAGCAATTTTTTCAGATAAATATTCTGGAGATAAAGATGTTGAATTGCTAAAAAAGATAAAGAGAAAAGTTTTAAGAACTCCTCCTCCAAGAAAAAGAATTAAAGGGATGGTATATTTAAAAGGCGGAGTGTTTACAATAGGGCCGGATCCTAAGGATCCTGAAGGTCACAGTCCGGCTCATAAAGTTAAGGTGCCGAGTTTCTGGATGGATAGATATGAAGTTACGGTAAAAGAGTATACTGATTTTTTAAACAAGGGAGGAAATGATCAATACTATTCTCCCTGGATGATGATTCCTGAAAGATGTGGAATAAGAAAAATAAGGGATGGAAAATACAAAGTTGTTCCGGGACGGGAAAACTATCCTGTTGTCTATGTAAGTCAAAAGGCAGCAATAGCATATTGTAAATCATTAGGAAAAGATCTTCCCACTGAGGAGATGTGGGAAAGAGCAGCAAGGGGAAAAGAGGGAAGAAAATATCCGTGGGGCAATTCCCCAATTACCCCTAAAAAAGCCAACTATGATTTTTACTATGGAGGAACAATTCCTGTAGGTTCTTTACCAGAAGGAGCTACTCCTGAAGGGATTTATGATCTTGCAGGAAATGTCAAAGAGTGGACAAAGAGCATGTTTAAGCCCTATCCAAATGGAAAACCCTTTATGCACAGATGGTTAAAATACTGGTTTGGTGATAATCCCAAAATAAGATGGTGGGCTGTTTCAAGAGGTGGTGGTTGGACAACTCAGCCATCAAACATGGAATCTGCAAGAAGAGATGGTCAGGGATTTATAAATGGAGGGTTTAGATGTGTTAAAGTTGATGGAAAAGAATAAGGAGGTATATATGAAAAAATATTTTTTTGCTTTATTTTCCGTGTTTATTCTGTTTTCTCTATCTTCCTGTACAAAGGCAACAAGTAAAACACAGGTATCAAAAAAGAAGGAAGGTGTTTCAAAGAAAGTTGAAAAAATTCCCTGCAAATGTTTTGGAAAACTTTATAAGGGAGTTAACTATGTAGAAAAGGAAACTCCTGATAATGAATTACTTCCCTCGGAAAAAGAAAGAAAGAGGATTGCTGAAAAGCAGGATAAATATGGCTTAATGTATTCATCAAAGGTTGTTACCGATAAGGATAAATCCATGTTAATCCCTCCTGAACACATTAAGAAATTCGTAGGTAAAGATATTATTATAGCAAAAGAAGCTCCCGAGATTGACTTTGCAATTGTTCCTGAAAGACCATTCTTTTTCTCTGCTCCTGTTGTAAAGTCAAAGTCAAAAATACCCAACACAACAGGGCCATGGTCAAATTGGTCTCAGGCAAACTATTATCCGAAAACAGGTAAATTTTACTCTTCCGTAGGTGATCATGGAAAATACAATGCTCACATATATATTGTTGAATATGATCCTGCTTTAAAGAAAATTAAAGTATCTACCAATATAAACAAAATATTGGGCAGGAAAAAGACTCAATTTGCAGAAGGGAAGATACATGGATGGTTAAATTTTTATCCTCCAGGTTCTCCAAATCTCTGGTTCTGCACCTATTGGGCCAAATATCCTGAACCTGATGAAGAGGATTATGCAACAGGCTATAAGGGTGGACATATAATGTACTATAATGTTGAAACAGGTGATGTGGCGGATTTTGGTGTTCCCCTTGAGAGAGCCTCATGGCCTTACCATAGAGTTGACACTAAGAGAGGGATACTCTATGCAGTCGGAATGTTCAGTGAATTCTTAGCATGGGATATAAACAAACAAAAGGTTAAGTGGGCTGGATATTTACCTGCCGGGATGAAATGGTGGGTCAGAGCTATTCTTATTGATGATAAAACAGGTATGGTTTACACAACAAACATGGACCCATCTGATCCTCAGAAACATTTTATAAAGTATGACCCTTACAAAAACAGATTTTACAAATTAAAATGTCATCCTCCCAAAAACATTAATCCTGTCAAAAGAGGAAACACTGGAGGATACAATCACATGAGAGCTCAAACAGCAAAGAGAGGGCCTAATGGATTGTTTTATGGAGTAACTATTACTGGAGAGCTTTTCACTTTTAACCCCGACAAGGAAGAGGTTAAATATTTGGGGATTAACTGGCCGGGAAATGAGAGATACACAACCTCAATGGCAAGGAGTCCTAAAGGAAGATATGTTTACTATCTCCCCGGAGCCCATGGGCATGCCTATCTTGATGGGGCTCCTGTAATGCAATATGATACAAAAACAGGAAAGAAAAAGGTTTTGGCATTTCTCCATCCATATTATTACAATAAATATGGATACATAATAGGAGGAACTTTTTCAATAAAATTAGATGATAAAGGTGAAAACTTATTTGTAATGTGGAATGGTGTTTTTGATACCCTTGAACATAGAAAATCTCTTGATCATCCGGATGCTTTTGGTCAAAATTCTGTAATGCTTATCAGAATTCCTGCATCTGAGAGAGTCGAATAAAAAAATTTTTAAACAGGAGGATAGTATGAAAAAGTCAAATATCATAGTGGTAATTTTTACAATAATTGCTTTTGCCACCCTCTCTTTCTCCAAAGCTCCGTCAAAATATGAAGTTCTCAAGATTATGAAAAAAGCAAGTTCATATATGATGAACAAAGTTTCAAATAGAGGTGGTTTTGTGTATATCTATAAAGCGGATTTATCTGAGCAGTGGGGAGAGGTTCCGGCAAGAAAATCGCAGTTCTGGATTCAACCACCGGGCACTCCGGAAGAAGGTGCTTTGATGTTAAGGGCTTATAGAATCACTAAAGATCCTGTTTTCTTAAGCTATGCGAAAAGAATAGCTAATGCTCTTATCTATGCTCAGCACCCTGAAGGAGGGTGGCACTATTTCGGAGATTTTGATCCTGAGGGAATTCCTGATTATTATAAAAATATTGCTTCAAAAAGCTGGGGCTTTGAGGAATACTATCACTATTATGGCAACTGTACTTTTGATGATGAGGTTCATAGCTCAACAACAGATTTTCTCATGGAATTATATCTTGAGACTCTTGATCCTACTTACAGAGTACCTTTAATAAAAGCTCTCGATTTTCTTTTGAAATCTCAGTTTAAAAATGGTGCATGGCCTCAAAGATATCCCCTTCATGATGATTATACGTCTTATTATACCTTCAATGATAATGTCATTGTTGGGAATATTTATCTCCTTTACAAGGCTTATAGGAAGTTAGGAATAGAGAAGTATAAAGAGGCAGCTTTAAGAGGAATGTATTTTGTAATTGCTTCTCAAATGCCCTCTCCTCAAGCCGGATGGGCACAGCAGTACAACCATGATATGAAACCTGCACAGGCAAGAAACTTTGAACCGGCTGCAATATGCTCTGGTGAAACAAGATCAAATATAATTGCTTTACTAAATTTTTATAAAATGACAGGAGATAGAAGATTCCTTGAACCTATTCCAAAAGCAATAGAATGGCTAAGAAGGTCTGTTATAAATAAAGATCCCAATAAACTTTACAATGGTGCAAGATATAATCTTGCTACCTACTATGAGGTAGGAACAAATAAACCCCTTTACGCCCATAGAAAAAAGGAGAGAAATGAAAAAACAGATATTCATCAGGGATACTGGATTGATTACAAATTCGGAAATTTCCCAGGTCACTATGGGATGATTACATATATAGATATAGATGCTCTTGAAAGAGAGTATAAGAGAGTTTCGGCTCTTACTCCTGAAGAAGCAAAAAGGGAATACCTGAATCAGAATAAAGAAAAAAGCAATAAAGTTGATGTGAAGGAAATAAAAAAAATAATAAAAGGATTAAACAAAGAAGGCGCCTGGCTGGAGAAAATTTTTGTTATTTACTATCCTGACTTTAGGCAGAGAGATAAAGGTAAAACTTTTATTGGTATTAACGTAAGAACATTTTTAAAAAACATGAATCTTCTTCTTGATTACTATAATATGAAATGAACTTAACATTGCATTAAAGTAAGAGGGTAGACTTAAAATCTGCCCTCTTACCTTTTTTATCATAACTAAAAAATTTTGGGCAGATACAAAATTTGAATGATTACTTGTCCTTTAGAAAAAAGACAAACTCAACCTGAGTACCGCTATTCTTTTCTGATAAAATCACAAGTTTATCTGCAAATCTTTTCATATTTGGGATTCCCATACCAGCCCCAAAGCCCAACTCTCTTATATAATCAGGAGCTGTTGAAAACCCCTCTTTCATTGCCTGATCAAGATTTTCTATCCCTATACCATTGTCTATCACTCTTACTATAATCTTATCCTTTTTAATAAAGCAGAGAATTTCTCCTTCACCTTTACTGTGTATTACAACATTTGTTTCCGCCTCATATACAGCAATTCCAACTTTTCTGGCTATTTCACTATCAATTCCTTTGTTTATTAGAAAACTCTTTAAAATAGCCGCTCCTTCTCCGGCTCTGCTTATATCTGTTGTATCTATTTGATGTTTGAACTCTGCTTTTTTAATATCAAGCTTTTCTCCCGTTATTAATGAAAGATCTTGATTAAGAATAGAATTTCTTTTTTTATCATGAAGATAGATTAGATTAAATTTATCCAATATTTTATGGAGAATATCAACCTTGGTTAAAATTCCGCATAAAAAATTTTTTTCATCTACAACAGGAAATCTTCCAAATTTATACATTTCAAACTTCTGAATAATTGAAGGTAGATTATCTTCCTTTTTTAAGGAAATAACCTCTTTTGTCATAATTTTTTCGATTTTTTCTTCCATTTCGCCAGTTTCCAAGGCTTTTATAATGTCCTCTATGCTGATGATTCCTATCAACTTATTTTCATCATTTACAATTGGAATGCCTGAAATCTTTTTTATTTTCATCATCTCTTTTGCCTGTGAGATCTTTTTGTCAGCTGTAAGAGTGCTAACCTGTTTTGTCATAATATCTTCAGCTTTAAGGTCTTCAAAAATGTGAGCATATTTGCTTAATTTACAGGACAATTCAATGCTCATCTATACCTCTCAAACCTGCACTGTAAAGCTTTCCGCAGGTGGAATACATATAATTGTTTGTTTTAATTAAGATAAGATTACTCTCTTTTGCCATTTCGACTGTTGCAGGAGGTATCTCCTTTCCTCTAACTATAACCAAACCCATTAAATCAGTAACAATAGCTGTTCTTACAGCTTGAGTTGAAGTATTACCTGTTAAAATAAGCATTCCAGGCTTTGAAAGGGCAAGAACATCACTCATCATATCAGCTGCCCCGATTGAATTTACTTCTTCATTTATCCTCTCCTTACCAACGATTACCTCGCCATCAATGATTTTTACAATATCCTTTATTTTCATACTTACCTCATTTTTTTAAATTCTTACTATAATATAGACTTTTTTTCTTTAATTGTCAAGAATTTAACAATTTAGAATCTATTTTATACTAACAGATTTTTACCGCATTACTTATGCATTTGCATCTTCAACGATTTCTTCTATTTCTGAAATCTCCTTTCTTATAATAATTTTCTTTCTTTTAATAACAGGTATTTGCCAGTTTCCTTTTAAATAGAGTATAAAAATTAATGTAGCTGTGAATATGTTAGAAAAAAGCATCCCCCACCAGATACCATAGTGTCCCCATCCAAGATAAATAGATAGAAGCCAAACCAGTGGTAACCTTACAATCCATATTCTCAAAAGGGAGGTAATCATTACAGGCATAGTATGTCCGGAACCCTGAAATGCTCCGGCAAAAATTCTAAAAATCGCAAAGAATATTACTGAAGGAGCGACAATATAAAACATCTTTCTCCCTATTTCCTGAACAAGAGGATCATGGGGAATAAAGAAAATCATAATATATTTTCCATAGAATGCTATTAATAACATGGCAGGAATTAAAAACCCTATAATTATCTTTAAACCGAGTATTATGGAGGCTTTTGCCCTATTTACCTTATTCGCACCGAGTGTTTGTCCTACTATTGTTGTTATTGCTGAAGAGATTCCCAGTGCAGGTAGCATGAAGAGGTGCACCATCCTAAATCCAATTCCTGCAGCAGCCACAACCGCACTACCCAAAGTATTAATAACTCCCTGTATTATTATAAAGCCAATGGAAGAACCTGCCATACCCAGCGAGGCGGGAAGCCCTACTTTAATAATCTTTTTATAAATTTCAATATCTGGTTTTAAGCACTTAAGAGTTAATTTAATCCCTCTTACCCCATTAAAGAGCTCGTATAAACCTATGACAGAAGCTATTGCTCTGCTTATTATCGTTGCAATTGCAGCTCCTTGAACACCAAGAGCTGGAAAACCAATCCAGCCAAAAATAAAGAGAGGATCGAGAATTAAGTTTATTCCAACAGTGATAGCTTGAACTTTCAGTGGGGAAATGGTATCCCCATATCCATTAAGTACTCCTTGATAAATAAAAAATGGTACAGCTGTTACCAATCCCAGTAACATTGTCCTGAAATAGGTCAGTGTCGGAGCAAATGCATCTTTGGGCGTTTTCAAAACACTGAGAAGTGGTTTTGAAAAAACATATCCTAATATGCTTAAGAAAAAAACCAGAATCAATAGAAAAAGGAGTAAATGACCGGCAACTTGTCTCGCCTTTTTACTCTCCTTGGCTCCTGTATATTGAGCTACAAGGGAAGTACCGGCCATGGACATCCCCATGGCAAAGGAGATTATAAAAAAAATAAGTTGAAAGGAGATAAAGGGAGCTGCTAACTGAACTCTGCCCAATTTTCCAAGCCAGTATGCATCAATTAAATTGTAAAAAGTCTGAATAACTGAAGACAAAGCAAGAGGCCACCCCAGGACAAGTATTATTTTTAAAAGATTTCCTTCTAATATTTTATCTGATAGATCGTTTTTTTTCATCAAAAATAAAAAAGTGACCCGTGCAGGGATCGAACCTGCGACCCTCTGATTAAGAGTCAGATGCTCTACCAGCTGAGCTAACGGGCCACCACTCTTTACACGCCCGGCAGGACTCGAACCTGCAGCCTGCGGATTCGAAGTCCGACGCTCTGTCCAGTTGAGCTACGGGCGCATTTTAAAAGTACTCAATTTTATCTTATCTAAGATTTTTTTTCAATAGCATTTTCTGTTCCTTAAAATCCTGACAAGGAAAACAAAACAGCAAAAATGATCCATATTATTACAATAAATTGTTTCTCATAATAATAGGGAAAAGAGCGAGAAAGAAAATAAGTTTTTTACCAAAATATACCTATAGCATCTATAAAATTTCTTTTTTAACCAAACATCTTTCTACTTAAAATTAATATTTATCCAATAATAATGGTTTATACTGTTAAAATTACAAAACTCTCTCTAAAATGTTATAATTAAAAATGAGAAAGAATAAGAGAGGCTTTCTTTATATAATGGTTCTCTTTGCCATTGTGGTAATTTCAATAATGATGTTAAAAACATTTGAAAGCTGGGAGTATATTATTTCAAGGGACAAAGAGGATGAACTAATATTCAGAGGGGAGCAGATCGTAAATGCAATAAGTCTTTATAATAAAAAGAAGGGAGCCTTTCCTCATTCTTTAAAAAAACTTTATGAGGAAAAGTATTTGAGAAAGCTATATAAGGATCCGATAAGCGAAGATGGTGAATGGAATATTGTAAGCATTCCTAAAAAAGCGGGAAAAGAAAAATATGTTGTTATCCCTCACACTCTCTGGAAATCTTTAAAAGGAAGCTATAAAATTGTCGGAGTTGTAAGCCCTGTTCACAAAAAGGGTTTTAGAGTCTACAAGGAAAAGGAATACTATGATGAATGGCTCTTTGCCTATGGAATTAAGGATAAAATTCCACCTTTTAAGGTACTTGGAGAGGAAAATGGTAAGTGATAATATAATGATAGTTGTAGGAGAAAGCTCGGCGGATCTTTATGCATCCCTGTTTATAAAGGAGTTTAAAAAACTGAATCCATTTGTATCCTTCTGGGGAACAGGGGGAGATAAAATGAAAGAGGAAGGTTTTGAATCCCTGTTTCATATAAAAGATCTTTCCATTATAGGGCTTTTTGAAGTGATTTTTCATCTTAGAAGAATATATAAGATAAGAAAAGAGCTTATAAATGAAGTTTATAAGAGAAAACCCAAAGCTATCTTACTTGTTGATTTTCCTGATTTTAATCTTTCCCTTGCAAAAAAATTGAAAAAATCGGGAATTCCGATTTATCACTACATATCTCCTACCATCTGGGCATGGCGATATTCAAGAGTTAAAAAAATCAGAAAATATATTGATAAAATCTTTCTGATTTTTCCCTTTGAAAAGGATATATATGAAAAAGAGGGTGTTAACTATGAATTTATAGGACATCCTCTTTTTGAAATAGTAAAACCTGAAATTTCCGCTGATGAAATAAGAAAAAAAGTAAAGACTGAGGGAAAAACACACATAGTTTTAATGCCCGGAAGCAGAAGATCAGAGCTTTTTTTTCATACGGAGGCTGTAATAAATAGCATAAAACTTTTTAAAAGGGAGCTCAAAGATAAAGTTGTTTTTTCCCTAATAAAAGCTCCCCATCTTGACAGAGCTTTCTTTAAAAGATATGAAGAGGAAGGTGTAAATATTTTTGAAAATTATAAGTATGCCGTAATGTCTTCGGCTGATCTTATAATATCCACAAGCGGAACATCAAATTTTGAGGCTATGATATTAAAAAAACCTGTGGTTGTGATATACAGATTGAGCAACCTTAGCTATATTTTAGGCAAGAGGTTTGTAAAGATAAGAGAATTTTCAATTGTTAATATACTTTCGGGAAAGAAAATTTTACCTGAACTAATACAGGAAAATCTTACGGGAGAAAATATTTTCAAAGAAGGAATATTCTTTTTAAATGATAGAAAGAAGAGAGAAAAGCTTTTAAAAGAGTATGATAAAATTTTAAGTCTTTATAAGACAGACAAGATTAAACCATCTGAAAAGCTTGCTCTTTCTATATGGAAAAGTATAAAGGAGGGCTAATGACAGAGGAGAAAAGAAAAAAAACACTTCTTTTTGTCTGCATCGGAAATTCCTGCAGATCTCAGATTTCAGAAGGTTGGGCAAACTATTTTAATGAAAGATACTTTGAAAGCTCTTTTGAAGCATATAGTGCAGGGACGGCTCCGGCCGGATGGGTTGCAGAGGGAGCTATACAGGTGATGGCAGAGGTTGGAATAGATATATCATCTCAGTATTCAAAACATCTGAGTGAATTACCTATCAAAAAAACTGATTTTTTGATTACCCTTGGGTGTGGAGTAAGCTGTCCATGGTTTCCCCATGAAAAGATGATAGAGTGGGAGATTGAAGATCCTGTGGGACAACCTATTGAAAAGTTCAGAGAGGTAAGAGATATATTAAAAGAGAAGATTTATAATTTAATGAAAGAAAATCTTTAATATGAGATGAACAAATATAGCCTCATAATTTTATGCTTTAATAAAATTGTATTAGAAGATTTTATATAATTTTACGAAATAGGTTTCCTTGACTAAAACAGTTTTCTAAATTATATTTTGTTAATGAAAGGATATAAAAAATTGAGAATAATCGATAAAAAGGAGTGGGGGAGCGGATACTTTTCTCTTTTTTTTAAAGATTCTGAAATTTCAGATTCTGTATTCCCCGGAAATTTTTTTATGATAAAGGATAGTTCCCTCCGAAGCCCCGTAATTTTACCTCGCCCTTTTTCAATTGCACGGGTATTTAAAGATAAGGGGGTTTTTGAAATATTTTTTCAGGTTGTGGGAAAAGGAACCGAAAATTTTTCAAAATTAAAAGAGGGAGATATTCTTGAGATTTTAGGCCCTTTGGGAAACAATTTTCCAACTGAGAAAAACAAAAAAATAATTATGGTTGCTGGAGGAAGAGGAATTTCTCCTTTTCTCTATCTTTCAAAAATAGTTGAAGAAAGAGGTATGGATTATATTCTGATTTACGGAGGAAAATCAAAGGATGATATCAGATTTGTCTCATATCTTAATTCAGAAAAGACAATTTTTGTTACAGAGGATGGTAGTTTCGGTGAAAAAGGCCTTGTGACAGAATTTCTTCAGAAAGGAAATTTTCTTGTCCTTACCTGCGGTCCTGAAATAATGATGAAAAAGATATATGAGTTTTATAAGAATACAGAATCAGAAGTCTTTGTTTCCCTTGAAGAGAGAATGGCATGTGGTACTGGAGTTTGCTATGGTTGTGCAAAAAAAATCAGAACTGAAGATGGGATTAAAATGGTAAGGGTTTGCCAAAAGGGACCAGTATTTAATGCAAAGGAGATAGTTTGGGATGAGTAATCCGAATATAAAAACCAAGGTGGCAAATTTGGAATTTAAAAATCCGGTGATTTTTGCTTCTGGAACATCGGGCTATGGATATGAGCTTGAAAAATATATTGATCTCAACCAAATAGGTGGTTTTATTTCAAAAGGAATATATTATAATCCGAGGATGGGAAATGAATCCCCGAGAATTTATGAAACTCCGTGCGGGATGTTAAATGCTATCGGGCTTCAAGGAATCGGAGTTAAAAGATTCAAAGAGGAAATAATTCCGTTTTGGGAAAAGTATGACACTCTTTTAGGAGTTAATGTTGCGGGAGAAAGTGAAGAGGAATATTTAAAAGTTGTGGAATATCTTGAATCTGAAAACAGAATTGATTTTTTTGAAATAAATTTATCCTGTCCGAATGTTCAGGCTGGGGGGAAATCACCTTCTTGGGATCCTGAAAAAACCAATTCGATTATAAGAGGAATAAAAGATATCAGTAAAAAACATATAATGGCAAAACTTTCTCCGAATGTTACATATATAGAGGAGATAGCAAAAGCGGCTGAAGAGGGCGGAGCTGACAGTATCAGCCTTGTGAATACATTTGTCGGTATGTCTGTGGACATTAAAACGAGAAAACCTCATATAAAAAATGTATTCGGAGGAGTTTCCGGCCCCGCGATAAAACCGATGGCAGTGGCTTTGGTTCATAAAGTATTTAAGGCTGTTAGTATCCCTGTTGTCGGGATCGGGGGAATTGTCTCGGCGGAGGATGTTCTTGAATTTATAATAGCAGGCGCTTCAGCTGTCCAAATAGGAACCGCAACAATAATAGATCCTCAAAGTGCCATCAAAATAATTGATAAATTGCCATCGTTAATGAATAAACTATCGTACGATAAAATAGAAGATTTAATAGGCTCACTTAAAACAGGAGGTTAAAATGAAAAAATTATTGTCTTTAATAGCGATATTAATATTTTTATCATCATGCATTTATATTAATGTTCCTCAGGGATACGGAGAATACCCCATTTCAAAACCAAAGATAAAAGAAATAGTTAAAATATTCAAATTCCAACCAAAATCACTTTTTAAAATTAACTCTCAAATCGGAGAATATAATATAAAGGGACATTTTAAAAAAGAATTTTCTTTTAAAGGAAAGATAGAAGCCTCAACCGTTGATTTTTTCTATGACACTGATTTTAGTATTAAAAAACTAAAGGATAATATAATTATGCTCAATGCCTCTGTTTTCAAAAAGAGTGCATCTCAGGTTAATATAGAAGGGGATATTTCACTCCCATTTGAAACAAATATTGAGGGAATTTTTGATAATGCAAAGTTGACACTAAACTCAGTAAGAGGAAATATAAATATAGTCTCTGACTATATTAACCTTACTCTGGCAGATGTTTCGGGAAATATTAAGGTAAAAACAAGAAACGGGCATGTGAAGCTCACAATTCTTGAATGGGAAAAAGATGATTCATTTTCTATTATTGCAGATGGAGGTAAGATTGAATTTTATGCTCCAAAAGAGGCAAGTCTTGATCTCATAGTTGATGCACCGGACAATAAGGTTGAAAAAAAATTTGAATTTAAAAAAGGGAAAACAAAGGTTTATTTAAAAATTAAAAAGGGAGAAATAATAGTAGATAAGATTTAATGAAAAGAGCTGATCTAAAATTCATTCTCACTTTTTTATTGGGTTTTTTATTCTTTCTTTTTCCTATAAAATATAATGGCGAATGGACAGTTGCTTTTGATATCTTTATAAAATTTTTAAGAAAGAAAATTCCTCTAATTCTCTCATATTACTCTTTTACTCTGATAATTTTGGGAGCACTTTTATCTCTATACTTTTTCTTTAAAAAAGATGGTAAATCAGGCTCAAATTATTTCAAATCTTCATCCTTAATTATTTTATTAAGAATTTCAGGATTAATCTTTTCAATATTTTTTATTTTCAAAATGGGACCATCAATCTTTCTTGAAA
>JALXDT010000245.1 GCA_027070475.1 Candidatus Aminicenantota bacterium
AATAATTTTGAGGGAGCAGCAATTTGTTGGAACAAGTCCTCTTAAAGGGGAATTGATAATTTCAAAAAAGAATTCGACTAATCAAAACATTATTTATCTTTTTAAATATGGCTTTTATTCCCTAAAAAAGATTTCACTTGAAAATTTAAAAAACCAAGAAAATACGGATGTCATTCATAAAATATATTTTAAGAGCAATAAATACAAAAATGTGAATATCTCCTCTATTATAATAGATAAAAAAGGAAATCTTATTGTTGGAGGAAGTTATTTATCCACGTCTTTAGTGGTAAGAAACTATTTTGGAAAACTTTCCCCCTCAGGAAGGATTATTCTGGAAAAAAGCTTTTCATTTAAAAGCCTTTCCTCTTCTATAGTGAAAACTTTTGTGGATATGGATAACAATTATTTTCTTGTTTATGTTACCATAAGAGAAAGGCTGCCAATAAGAACAGGTATTTCGAAAGTGGATGAGGGAGGAAATGAGGTGTGGACTGAAGAAGTAGGAGAAAAGGGATATGTGGTTTCTCCTGGTCCTTCTATAATAATTAGAAAGAAGAATCTTCTTCTGACAACCATTTTGAAAAGTACAAATTCTTTGAAAGAGGATTCATTTATTCAATTAACTCTCATAGGAGAGGGTGGAAATATTTTAAAGTATAAAAAAATCAAGCATGAAAATGCTGTTGAAAGTTTCCCCAGAATTGTAAAGACAAATAATGGTTTTCTCTTCTCTTACTTATCTTCTCTTTATTCTATAGAAAACAAAAGAGAACTTAGACTCATAAAATTTGATAATGATTTAAATATTGAATGGGAAAGAGCTTTCAAAACGAGATATCTAACAAATAGTATAATCACAATTCCTCCCCATGAATATATGGTAATATGGAAAAAGAAAGGTTATAGGCTCTTTCCTTTCTTTCCTTATAAATATTTAATGGTTACTAAATTTAGTGAAGACGGAATACCCTTGGAAACAAGAAGGATCGAGCAAAATTATTGGACGGTAGATATAAATATATACAAATCGGTTGTTTATGATTGGTATTCAAACTTTATTCTTACAAAGGATGTAAAAATTTTCTAAAAATCCCACTTTTCTATTCTTTAAAGTTCAACTTTCATGATTGAATAAACTTATCGGTTTCGGTATGATTATTTTTAACGCATCTCGAAATCTTGAAAACAGTACTTCAAAATGTTAAACTATTTAAAATGATAATACATAGGAATAAAGAAAATGAGCGAGGTTGACCTACCATATAAAAACAGGGAACTGTTTAATTCACTCTTAACAAAGCATAAAGGAGAGATAAAAAAGAGACTAAGTGTTGATCTGAGGATGGAGAGAAATGGAGGTGGAGAAAAAATAGTTATTATTGGTGATAAAAGTGATGTGGAGTTTGCAAAAAATTTTTTTCTTAATATTTCAAACCTTTTTGAAAATGGAGAAAAGATAGAGGTAGATGATTTTTTAACAATTTTAAACAGCATCCCCAATGATGATAAATCCAAGCTTCAGACAATTTCAAAAGATTCTTTTTTAACACCCTTCAATAGAAAGAGAGTCAAACCAAAAACCTTTAATCAATATCATTATATTGAGGCAATGAAAAAAAATGATATTGTTTTTTCAATAGGGCCTGCTGGAACGGGTAAAACATATCTTGCAATGGCTTTTGCTCTTTCCTGTCTGAGTAAAAAATTAGTTAAGAGAATTATTCTGACAAGACCTGTAGTGGAAGCCGGTGAAAAGCTGGGATTTTTGCCGGGTGATATTCCTCAGAAGGTAAATCCATATTTAAGACCTCTGTATGATGCTATTTTTGATCTTCTTGATCCGGAGAAAGCTAAGAATTTTCTTGAAGATGAAATAATTGAAATAGCTCCTCTTGCTTATATGAGAGGAAGAACATTAAATGATGCCTTTGTTATTTTAGATGAGGCTCAGAATACAACATATGAACAGATGAAAATGTTTTTGACAAGATTTGGGATAGGTTCAAAGGCAGTTATTACAGGAGATATCACGCAAATAGATTTGCCATCAAAAATACGTTCAGGTTTGGTGGAAGCTATTAAAATATTAAAAAAAATCAAAGGGATTGAGATTGTATATTTTACGGATAAGGATGTGGTGAGACATAAACTTGTAAGAGAAATAATAAAAGCCTATGAAGAACATGAAGGGAAAAAATAACTTAGAGGAAAATAGAAAAAAGCTTTATTCTCATGAAAAAAAGTTAAAAAATCTTATTTTTTCCTATAAATTTGCTTTTTCTATTTTATATTCGGTCATTTTAACCTTTATCCTCTTTTTTAATTATTCTCCTCAAGTGATGGATTATAAAGTGGGAGATATTGCTAAAAAAGACATAAAAGCTCCTTTTGATTTTAAAGTAATAAATAAGGAGGCTACAGAGAGAATAAAAATAGCTGAGTTAAAAAAAGCTCCATATGTCTATGATTATATTCCCAATGCTAAAGATAGAGCACAGGAAAATATTAATAGACTTTTTAAATACTTTGCCTCTCCAAGGAAAAACAGAAAGAAAATTGAAGATGAATTCGGAATTAGTTTAAGTAAAGCGGATTTAAATATTCTTTCAAGGAGAAGTACAAGAACTAAAATTGAAAAAATAGTTATATCTATTCTTGATAATCTTTACAAAAAGGATATTATAAGGGACAAAAATAAATTGTTGAGTGAAGGTAAAAGTGAAGCTATAATTACAAAAGGAAACACAAGAAGCACTTTAAAGCTTTCGGAGACATGGGGGGACAAAGAGATTAAAGAGTTTATTTACATGGAAACTAAAAAGAAAAACTTGAAAAAGGAGGAGATTGCTTTAATTGAACAGATTATTTTCTCAGCATACTCTCCAGAATATTTAAAAAATGAGACTAAGACAAAGGTTTACAGAGAGAATACAGCAAAAAATCTGACCCCCGTCTATAACATTATAAAAAAGGGAAGAATGATTGTCAGAAATGGTGATGAGTTAGATGAAAAAACATGTGATATCCTAAGAAAGCTTAAAAGTTTACAGGCTCAAAAGAAAAAACCTTTCTCTCTTATAGGAAGCTCTTTTCTTTTTATTTTATTGATTGTCTTTATATCCTCTCTAATTCTTGATTCATTAAAGAGAAGATATCTTAGTGGTAGAAAGATAATTCACATTGTTTTTGCCAATCTGGTATTTTATATTGCTCTATACAGAAGTATGATAATGCTTATAGATTTTATGGAAAAATCAGGGGTTAACCTCTCCATGCTATCAAATTCCACTATTCACTTTTTAATACCCTTTCAATCGGGAGGAATAATTCTTGCCCTTTTAGTTGGATTTGAGATTTCAATTGTTTTTATATTCTTGATGTCTATTATTGCCGGAGTGTTTCTTGTAAAAAACTATTATTTAGTTATTTTTATTATGATCTCATCTCTGATTCCTGTTCTGAAGACAAGAGGAAGTAGAGAAATTAAAAGAAGTCTGGCAATAAAACTTTCACTTTACTATGTTCTTCCTACTACCATATTATTTATTATTTTTGAGAATATCTTTGCAAAAGGAATTGCTATTAATAATATTTTCTCTTATATAGCAGCATTTATTGGTGCTATCCTTGTTTCAATTTTTGTTACAGCATTTATTCCCTTTGAAGAGAGTGTCTTTAAACTAATCTCAGATTTAAAACTATTAGAGTTGACAAACCTTGACCTTCCCCTATTTAGAGAGATGGCGCTAAAAGCTTATGGAACCTATCATCACTCCCTGATGGTTGCTTCCCTTGCCGAACAGGCAGCAAAGGATATTGGTATTAATCCTGTTGTTGTCAGATGTCAGGCTCTTTACCATGACATAGGAAAGATGAAAAGACCGAATTATTTTGTTGAGAATATACCTCCCAATGAGGAAAATATTCATAACAAATTACCTCCTTTGACCAGCGTTGTTTATATAAAAAATCATGTGTCAGATGGTGTTGAAATAGCTAATAAATATGGATTACCTGAAGTTATAATAGATGGAATAAGAGAGCATCATGGAACCTCCTTAATAACCTTTTTTTATAATAAAGAGTTAGAGAAAAGAAAAAAAGAAGCAGCCTCAAAAAAGAAAGAAGAAGTTGAAGAAATAAAGATTGATGAGGAAGCTTTTAGATATCCGGGTCCCAAACCTCAAACAAGAGAGACAGCTCTTCTTATGCTTGCTGATTCTGTAGAAGCAGCAGCTAAATCCCTCACCGAGATGAATGAGACTGTTTTTAAGAATTTGATAGAAAAAATTTTTAAGAAAGTAATAGATGATGGTCAGCTCAATGAGTCAGATTTAAGTTTTAAGGATATTCAGATAATTTCAGAATCCTTTTATGAAACTTTGGTAAATTTATATCACGGAAGGATTTCATATCCCGGCTTTAATTTTAATGAAGGAAAAGGAAATGGTAACAATAATAAATAAAACACGAAAGTATAAGATAAATAAGAGCCGAATAGTAAAGCTTATAAATTTTATAAAAACAAAAACTGACATTAAAAAGGCTAACTTGAGCATTGTATTCTGTGGAGAAAGATTTATAAGAAGTTACAATAAAAAATACAGAAACAAAGATTCATCAACTGATGTTTTAAGCTTTCCCAGCGGAGAACAGACTTATCTTGGAGATATTATAATATCTATTCCGAATGTTTTTAAGAACTCTATTAGGGAAAAAGTTCCCTATAAAGAAGAACTTTACAGGGTAATTATCCACGGATTTTTACATCTCATTGGTTATGAGCATCAAGATGAAAATTCTTTTATGATAAAATTTCAAGAAAAACTTTTAAAGGAATTTATAGATAAGCATGATTAAATTTTTTATTTTTGAGTTAATAGGATTAATAATAGCTTTTGTATTTTCTATCTGGGAAACATCTCTTTTAGAGATAAAAAAATGGAAATATCTCCAGCTTGTTTCAGACAGAGAAGAGGAAGATTATCCCTATCTTTCAAGTATTGAGGCTCACATACTTGTGATTAAAAACTTAAAAAACATAAGTTTCCTTATTACCCTCACTGTTTATATGATTTTTACTTTTCCTAAATTACTTCCAAACGAGAATATAATCTATCTTTTATCATCATTTTTTCTTATTTACTTTATTCCTCCAATTTTTATAAAAAAAGGAAATGCGTACAAATTAATAAGACTTTTTATCCCAGTTCAACTATGGTTAAGCAAAATTTTTCCTAAAGAGAAAGAAGTTCCACCTGCAACTGAAGAGGAGAAAGAGGAAAGGATAGAAGCTTTTCTATTGGAAGGTAAAGAGAAGAATATTATTACTGAAGAAGAAGAGGAAATGGTTGAGAAGATTATCTATTTTAAAGAGAGAACAGTAAGAGAAATTATGACACCGAGAATTAATATAATAGGAATAGAGGAAGGAATGCCTCTTTCTCAATTAAAAAAATTAATTATTGAAAAAAAGAAATCAAGAATTCTTGTTTATAGAGAGAGAATAGATAATCTTGTTGGGATTGTAATTGCAAAAGATATGTTTAGATATTGGGGACAGGATACCATTACTCTTAAAAAAACAAAAGATTTAATAAGAAAACCTCTTTATGTAACAGAATATATGAAAATTTCTGACCTTCTGAAATTACTTCAGAAAAAGAAACAGAAAATGGCGGTTGTTACAGATGAGTATGGAGGAATTTCAGGAATTGTGACTGTGGAAGATATTCTTGAAGAGATAGTTGGTGAAATTTATGATGAATATGAAAAAGAAGAGGTAAGTATAGAAAAAAAGGATGGTTACTATATAGTCTCTGGAGATACCCCTATAGAGGATATAGAGGATTTACTTGACACTGAATTTGAAATAGATCATTCAGCTGTTACTATAGGGGGTATGATAAGCTATATTTTGGGTAAATTCCCTAATAGGGGAGAAAAGATAGTAATAGATAATTATGAATTTGAAATAAAAGAGATTTCAGAAAAAAGTATTAAAAAGATTATTATAAGAGAGCTAAAGCAAGCAAATTAAAAATCAAACCCTATCCAGAATTTAACTTCCGGAGAAGAATAATCAAGAAAATTGGTTCTATACACCCATTCCACATGCATTGGGTATCCACCCAAGAAAAATTCTATTCCATATCCTATGGATGCTATAGGGTCTTTAAGACAATTTCTAAAATTATCCCAGAAAACAAATTTTTCATCATTAAACCATGCTCCTCCCACATCTGCAAATAGGACACCTCTAACGGGGCCTATTAAACCAATGGGAGTTAATGCTATCTGGACAAGGGGAAACCTGAATTCTGCATTTAAATGAAAAAAATTGTTTCCTACAACGGAAAAGTAATAGGTAGACCTTATATCATTATTACCGCCACCGTAAAATATATATGGATTTTTACCACCGCTAAAAGCTCCAAAACCTCTAAAAGCAAAGAGAGTATCAAAGCCAAGAGGTACATATTTCCTTAAATCTATTTCGAGGGCATA
This sequence comes from Candidatus Aminicenantota bacterium, assembly GCA_027070475.1. Classification (GTDB taxonomy): domain Bacteria; phylum Acidobacteriota; class Aminicenantia; order JAMOAD01; family JAMOAD01; genus JALXDT01. The sequence goes on from JALXDT010000245.1 coordinate 6,511, forward strand.
GGCATCTCTCCATTTTTTTGCAAAGGGGATTGATTTTGAGAAAAGTAGATTGTATGTATATCCTTCATAGGGACCATAACTTCTAAAAGCTGTGGTTTCTCCCGTTAGAGTGATATTCAGAGGAATTGAGTATCCGCTAAAAAATGGATTTCTATTGCTGTTTTCCATTGTAAGATAGTATAACTCCTCTTTCTGATAGTATAGCCCTAAATTGAGGGAAATTCTGTGAAACTTGTTTAATGGATAAATCCCGGAAAAAGTTGCTCCAAGAATCTTTCTTGTGGCGAGAGCATTTTTGTATGAATAATAACCATAAAATTCTGCAGCCCAATACTGGTAGGGAAGATAGTAGAAATAGGTATTTGAGAAGAGTTCTATTCCATAATTTAGTCTATGTCCAAGGTTTACATAACTTAAATAATAATTTTTGAAATTCATAACTGAATATGCTGTTAAAGAAATATTTTCATTGTTCAATGTATCACTGAAATTTAAGTATGCTCCTCCATATGTTGTCCCATCTGTCGCAACAGCAAAACCAACACTGGGTAATCCGCTTACAACTATTCCTTCGAATTTTTTATATTTTCTAATCTTTGCTTTATCTATAATAAATTTTACCTTTTTTTCGTATTTTCTATGATCTTCTTTCACAGTCTCCAGAGCTTTGAGAGAATCCGCCTTGTAAAGACTGAAGCTATTGTAAGCATACCCAAGATAATATATTTCATTGTTTCTTATGTGAGGATAAAAAACTCCTGTGGATAGATCCGTTAATACCTTTATCTCATTGGTCTTTAAATTAATTGTTGCCAAGTTGTAGGCACCTTTGTAATAGTAAGAAAAAAGAACTGTATTTTTATCTTTAAAAACAGGGTTAATGTGATAGGTTTTTTCAAAAGTTAATTGTCTCTCTTTCTTTGTTTTAAGGTCCAGAAGAAAAAGCTGATGATACTTTCCTATCATTCTATCAAAGACAATGGTTTTACCATCATTTGAAAAAGAGGCAGAAAACTCATAATCAATAGAATCGGTTAATTGGATGATTTTATTTTTACTAATGTCGAATAAAAAGAGATCTCTTCTTGCATTTTTTATGGCAGAGAAAACCAGATATTTATCGTCCGGAGAAATTTCTATTCCGCTTGGTTCATTTAGACCTTTTAACTTTATTCTTTTTAAAAATTTACCTAATGAGGAGTAAAATAGAAGATAATAATCATAGTTATATCTTCCAAAAAAAGCAACATAATCCCCTTTGCTATCCCAGACAATGGATTTCCCATCTTCAGGAGAGAATTTAAGATACATATTTTCAAACTTTGAATTGTATCCTGGAGTAATATCCTTGTAGACCTTTCCAGTTTTTAAGTTTATTAAAGATATTGTTAAAGCATATTTTTTATAATTAGCAGTAACAATGGCAGCTGATTCTCCAGATGGAGAGACAGAGAAGGAATAAACTTGAGAATAGGGATACTCCGGGCTGATTCTTAGTCCATAATCTCCCGGTAATTTTCTGGCGAAAAAGCTTCTAAATCTATTCCTAAGATATCTTTGAAACATACTGTTAAAAACATTGTATTCAATATTAAAGGATTCCTTGAATAAACCCTTACCCCTGAAAAATGAAAATCTTTTTAGATTCCACCAGAATCTTCTCAGCCCTGTTCTTCCATATTTTTTGTACAAGTATTCATACACTATGTGTCCAAAATCATAGGGGGATCTTGAGGTGGGATTTTTATATCTTAAATCTCCATACTTTGTTAGTTCAGGAACTTGACCTGTTACGACAGCATCTCTTACAATCATCAAAGAGATTGGATCCCAATCGCCCGGAATAAATTCAGCAAATCCTTCCATTATCCAGAGTGGTACATGTGAAAAGGAAGATAAGCTTTTATGTCCGCCTCCATAGAGAAGGTTAAATTGAAAGATATGCGTTAACTCATGGGTAATGAGATGTCTTAGAATTGAGGGGGGATACTCAGCTGGTATGACAACCCTATTACCTATAGGTTCTGAAAATCCCATAACAGGTTCTGGTACAGCCGAGTAGTAGAGATTAGTCATTTCAAACTCTTTATGGGATTGGTAGAGAAGAATTGGTATCTTTTTTTCAGGAGAAAAACCTAAAAATTCTGAAAGTTTTTTATAGGCATCCTCGGCGTCTATAACTGCATAGTTCAAAATCTCCATATGTTTTGTATAGAAGTTAATTTTAAAATGATCTGTTTCATATACATACCACTGCTTTCCTATCTGTATCTTGTTTTTCCCGTAGTAAGGGAAAAGCTGAAACTGAGAATAGGCAAGAGTGGAAGAGATTAATAAAAGAAACAAAAAATAAAAAATTCCTAAAATCCTTTTCATCTTATCCCTCTTTAAAAATTAAAAAAGTACCTATAAACAATGTGTTCCCTTGGAACAATTCTATTTATAAATCGGTCTACAGCAATACTGATTAACCTGCTCACTAAAACATTATCAGCTTCTCCGCTTTCATCTGTTATTTTATAATTGAATCTGTATTTATAGACCCTTTTGCCAGTATCTCCATTATATACAAAGAAAGTGATATTAGAATTAATTAGTTTTAGTGTTTTAAGAACATTTTTTTTCTTTAGGGAAAGAGGTGTATCCCTTACTGTTTCAATTTGACTTCGAGCCTCTTTCTTTATCCTGACAATTCCTGTTATTATAGCAGTGTTTTCTGTTCTTACATACTCTCTCCAGAAAAATGTGTTGGTAAAAATAGATTCATCTGAAGTATTAATGGGATCCCCGAGTTTAATTTTCTTTTTAAAAAAGATAGAAATCTCTTCTTTTAAGGTTTTCAACATTTCGTTTTCAATAATTTTATTATCTATAGTTGAAATAATCTTAAACTTTGTAATCTGGATTTCATTAAAAGGGAGTATGTTAAAAGCAGGCCTCGCTTTAACCACAACTCTTTGCATTCTTGTCTCTGTACAGCTTGAAAGAAAAAGCAAAGTCAGGAGAGATAGAATAATTAAACTAATCCTTAATCTTTTTTCTTTTCCCATTTTTCTTTCTCCCTTTTTTCCCTGATTTGAATTTTTCATAATTTCTCCTTATCAATTCATTGTTATGGCTAAGTCTTATTGCTATTTTATATTCTTTTTCAGCCTCCTTATATTTTCCTAAAGCTTCAAGTGCAACCGCAAGATTATTGTGAGCTCTGAAATCTTCAGGATTGAGCTCTACTACCCTTCTCCATCTGTATTCTGCTTCTTTCCACATCTGGTTTTTTTGAGCATATGTTCCTAATTTTCTGTTTAACTTGATTAGGTAGGCTTTATCGCTCATTAATGAAAATCTGTTGACTGAGCAGAAAGAGAAAAACAAAACAATAATAATTATAAAAGTATACTTATTTTTCATATTAAAATTTATCTCCAATATGGTTTTATGTCAAGACATTTATTTAAATAATATTTTTATGGACCCAGGAACGAGGTTGCTTTTTATCCTGTATTTATTTATAATATGCAGTAAAAAAAGGAAGGTTTATTATGCCGAAAAATTTGTTAGAGATTATTGAACAGGTCAGCAGAGAAAAAGGTATAGATAGAGAAGTCTTTTTCAAAGCAATAGAAGATGCCATAAAAACAGCGGCAAAGATCTATTTTAAAGAGAATGAACCTGTTAATATAGATTTTGATTGGAAAGAGGGTGATATTAAGATTTTTACAAAAAAAATAGTTGTTAAGAAAGTAAAAGATGAAGCAAAGGAAGTTTCCTGGGAACAGGCAAAAAAAACAAACCCTGATGTAAAATTGGGGGATACCATTGAAATAAACCTTCCTGCTGAAATCCTGGGAAGAATATCTGCTCAAGTTGCTAAAAATATAATATATAATGAAATTTCCACCGCTGAAAGAGATAAAGTTTATAAGGAATTTGCTCCTAAAATAGGGACAATTATTACCGGAAAAGTAAGAAGATTTTTAGGAAATGATGCTGTTCTTAGTGTTGGTAAAGCAGAAGCATTACTTCCAAAAAAGGAACAGCTTAAAACGGATAACATAAAAAGAGGAATGGAGTTAAAAGCATTAATAAGAAAAGTATATAAAGAGGGAAAAGATCCTCAGATAATCTTAACAAGAAAATCAAAATCTTTTCTTATAAAATTATTGGAATTTGAAATCCCTGAAATTGCCGATGGAACAATAGAGTTAAAATCCGTAGTAAGAGAACCTGGGGAAAAATCAAAAATTGCTGTTTATACAAAAGAAAAAAACATAGATCCGATCGGGGCCTGTATTGGAATGAGGGGTAACAGAATTTTAGCGGTAACAAGAGAATTAAGTGGTGAAAGAATTGATGTGGTAATCTGGTCGGAAAATCCTGAAATATTTATAAAGAATGCCATGGCTCCTGCAAAAATTTCAAGAATAAAAATTTTGAGCGAAGAGGAAAGAAAGGCTATTGTTTATGTGCCCAAGGAACAATTGGCTATAGCTATTGGGAAACAGGGAGTAAATGTTAAACTTGCATCCAAATTAACAGGATGGCATATAGATTTGCAAAGAGAGGATTAAATGGGAAAAAGAATTTATCAGATAGCCAAAGAATTGGGTAAAGAAAATAAAAAGGTTTTGGAAGATTTAAAAAGCCTTGGAATTGAAAAGAAGACAAGTAGCAATAGTCTTACTGAAGAAGAAGAAACAAAACTTAAAAATTTTTATTCAGCGGAAGATAAACAAAAAGAAGAAAAATCAAAAAATACAAAGAAAGAGGAAAAGAAGAAAGATAAAAAGAAAAAAGAGATAAAACAAGATAAAAAAGAAGAATATCAGAAAAAGAAAAGAGATAAAAGGTATTTTGAGAAGGGAAAGGAGACTGGTAAAATAGTTGTATATGAAGGGATTACTGTAAAAGAGTTGGCAGAAAAGATGGGCATGAAAGCCAAAGATTTAATCCAAAAGCTTATTTTAAATAGAATTATTTTAACTGTTAATAAAAGCTTATCTGTGGAGGAAGCTGAAAAAATTCTTTCAATCTTTGGATTGGAAGCAGAGAAGAAAAGTTTTGAAGCTAAGGTAATAGAAGAGGTAGTGGAAGAAAGAGATGAAAAAAATTTAATAGAAAGACCACCCTTGGTAACAGTAATGGGGCATGTTGATCATGGGAAAACCACTCTTCTTGATGCTTTAAGAAATACAAATGTTGCTGATAGGGAAAAAGGAGGAATTACACAACACATAGGAGCTTCAAAAATAACATACAAAGGAAAGGAAATCGTATTTATTGATACTCCGGGACATGAAGCTTTTGCAAGATTAAGATTGAGAGGAGCAAATATCACGGATATAGTTATTCTTGTAGTTGCTGCGGATGATGGTGTTATGCCGCAAACAGTGGAAGCAATAAGCCACGCAAAAACAGCCGGTGTCCCGATGATAGTGGCAATAAACAAAATAGACAAACCTGAAGCTAATCCGATGAAAGTAAAGCAGGAACTTCTAAAGCATGGTGTAATGGTGGAAGATTATGGCGGAGATGTTGTTTCTGTAGAAATTTCCGCCAAAAAAAGAATAGGACTTGAAGAACTTCTTGAAATGATTCTTTTAGTGGCTGAAATGAGTGAACTAAGGGGGGATCCAACAATTCCTGCAAAAGGTTATATCCTTGAATCAAGACTTGACCCTAAAAAGGGAAGTGTGGCAAATGTTATTATAAAAGAGGGAATCATTAAGCAGGGAGATCCTTTTATTTCGGGAGTAACCTATGGTAAAGTGAGGTCCCTTGAGGATGAAAGGGGAAGAAGATTAAAAGAAGCAAAAATGGTATCTGCAGTTGAAATAAGTGGTTTTAACGAAACTCCGAAAGCAGGAGAATTGTTTCAAGTGGTCCCATCTCTTGAAAAAGCTCAGGTAATAGCAGCTTTAAGGAAGGAAAAAGCTGAGGAGGAGCGAAGAAAAAAACTTGATAAAAGATTTTCCCTTGAAGATTTTATGAAAAAGGTAAAAGGTGAAGGAGTAAAAAAACTTCCTTTAATAATCAAAGCTGATGTTGAAGGTTCTCTTGAAGCCATAGAGGATAGTTTGAGTAAAATAAAGCATCCTGAAGTAAAAATAGATATTATTCAAAGTACCACAGGAGCTGTTAGTGAAAGCGATGTTCTCCTTGCCTCCACAACAAATGCAATAATCATTTGTTATAATGTAAGAGCTAATAAAAGAGTAAGAGATTTAGCAAAAAGTGAAAAAGTTGAAATAAGATATTATTCAATAATTTACCAGCTTCTTGACGAGATAAAAGCTTCTCTTGAAGGAATTTTATCTCCTATTGAAAAAGAGATCTTTTTGGGAACAGCTGAAGTCAAAAAGGTCTTTAAGGTTCCCAGAGTGGGGACGGTAGCCGGTTGTTATGTTAGTGAAGGAAAAGTAGAGAAAGATTCAAATATCAGAGTAGTAAGAAATGGAGTAGTTATTTTTACAGGGGAGATTGAAAGTTTAAAACATTATTCAAAGGATGTTAATGTTATTAAAAATGGTCAGGAGTGCGGAATAAAAATTAGAAATTTCAATGATGTAAAACAGGGAGATATTTTAGAGGCCTTTAAAATAGAGAGAATTAAACAAAAAATATGATAGTGGGAATTTTTACCTTTGAGCTTTATCTTCCCCACTCCCACTCTTTAAAAGAAAAAAGAAAAGTTGTGAATATGATTCGGGATAAGATTAAAGCAAAGTTCAATGTTTCAATAGCTGAGGTAGATTTTTTTGAGTTATGGCAGAGAGTAATGTTTGGGGTTGCTATTGTAAATAATGAAAAAAAGATAGTGGATAGTATGTTTTCAAGTATAATAGATACAATAGAGGAAAAAATAGGGCTTTCTCCTTTTAATATTGAGGCGAGATATGAGTAAAAGTATAAAAGAAGAAAGAATAAAGCATCTTTTGAGAAACTTAATCTCAATGGAGCTTTTAAATTTTCAACATAATAATCTTATAACTTTATCAAGAGTAGAACTTTCCTCAGACCTTTCCACAGCCTTTTTTTATATATCTGTTTTCGGAGAGAATGAAAAAGAAACTCTTATAACCCTTAATGAAAAACAAGGGTATTTTAGAAAGCAGATTGCAAAAAAATTAAATTTAAGGTATACTCCCTTCTTACAATTCATAAAAGAAGAGATTATATATGAACAGGGAAGCAAAAGAGATAGCTGAAAAACTAAAAAAAAGTCGTAAGATAGCAATAACCTCCCATATAAGACCTGATGGGGATTCTATAGGTTCAGGTTTGGCTCTTTATCTTATGCTAAAAAAAATGGGAAAAGATGTAAGGTATATTAATAAAGATATACCTCAACCTCCACTAACATATTTCCCTCACTACGAGGTTATAGAATTCGGAGATATTTATCCTCAAGAATTTGATGTGGTTGTTTTGATTGAGTGCTCCACTGAGGAAAGATCAGGGCAAAAGAATCTTGACCATTACTTTAGGATTTTAATAGATCACCATCTTTCAAATGAAGAAGAGGTGGAGTTAAATTGGGTAAATCCAAAAGAAAGCGCTGTAGCGATTATGATCTATGAATTGGCCTTTTATCTTGGAGTTGAAATAGATAAAGAGATAGCAACTTTACTATATTCGGGGATAGTTTCTGATACAGGTGGCTTTAGATTTACCAATGTTAATTCAAAAGCTTTTAAGGTAAGCGCAGAGCTTGTTGAAAAGGGGGCTGACCCTGTCAAAGTAAACAGATTACTTTTTGAAAATTATACTCCGGAAAAGGTTAAGCTTATATCAAAGGTGCTTGCAACCTTGGAAACATTCTTTGATGATAAAGTTGCATTTATCACAATGTATAAAAAATTTTTAGATGAACTCAATTTAAAGGATGTTGAAACCGAAGATATAGTAACAATCGTAAGATCAATCAGAAAGGTAAAAATAGTGGCCTTTTTAAAAGAAAATGATGATGGCTCTTACAGAGTCTCCTTGAGATCAAGGGATAATGCGGATTCAAGCAAAATTGCCGAAAAATTTGGAGGTGGCGGTCATCTTCATGCAGCAGGATTTTACTCAAATGAAAATATTGACATCATAAAACAGATTCTTTTAAAAGAGTTTGAGAAGCTTGATTTATAACTTAAACTATTAAATTAAATTCTTAAGCATAATATAAATTGTTAAGAGTAGTAACAGAACCACCATCTTGCTCTTATCCTTCCTGCGGCGCCTGAAAGAATATTTCCTATCAATTATTGGTGACTTAAGAAAACTTAATTCAATAAGATTGATTTTAAATAGTCTGGCATAAAGCAATTATAATTTTTCATAAAATTAAAAAATATAGCAGGTGTTTTAATAGTTAATTCTTCATAGCAGGGATTTTTTTAATTTAAAATT
>JALXDT010000246.1 GCA_027070475.1 Candidatus Aminicenantota bacterium
AAAAGAGAGTGAGGATGATCTGAACAACTGGAAGAAATCATTCCCAGGAAATAAGGCAATAGCATTATTTCAAGAATATATTTCTCAAAAGCTTTATAAAAAATATAAAAAAATTACCAAGGAGCTATATTATTACAATTTAAGTAAAAATATAAGAATTCTTCCCTATTACAAATTGAGAAAAAAACCTATATCAAACTTTATAAGATATAAAAGTTCAATTGTTTTCCTCACAGAAGATAATAGATTAAATTTCTTAAATATTTATACAAAAAAGCTTAAAAAATTTAAAATAAAAAATCACTTTTTAAATTATAGCTTTATAGAAAATGGATTTAATGGAGCTTTTTATATTCTCTCTAAAAATGAATTGTTTGAAATAGATTTATCAATACCTTCAAAAATAAAAAAAGTGTATGAACTTGAAAAATTCAGAAATTTTAATAAGTATTTTGGAAAGATTTCTTTTCTGAAAAGGATTAGAAATAATCTTCTGGTAGGAGTTCCCGAAAAGCATATAATTTCCTCTATTGATCTGAAGAAAAAAAGGATATTAAAGAAAGCCGGTCAGCTAAATAAGTCAGGTCTTAGAGATGGAACAAGCGGACTTTCACTTTTGAGCAATCCTTCTTTTGCGTATAGAAATTATAGGGATGAGCTGATTTTTATTGATAGAACAAATAATTCAATAAGAAGTTTAACCCAATCCAATGTTGTTTTTTCGATGATAAAGAACAGGGGAAAGGAAACAGGTTGGCTTGAAGAAATTAAACTGGATGATCCTAATAGTATGGTTGAATTTAAAGAAAATTTGCTCTATGTAATAGACAAAAAAGGATTGAAGGTTATTGATAATGGATTTTCGTACATTTTGAAAAAATCCAAAACACTTTGGGGAGATTTTTCTATGCTCCCTTTCAATACTAACGTTTTTCTTTATAACAAGAAAACTAATATGTTATACAAGCTTTCTATGTAAAATTCAATTTTTTGGATTATATATTCAATTTTTTGGATTATTTTAGTTTCTATCTTATGAAAAATTAAGAATATAATAATTTTTACTTTGGAATGGTTTTTGACGGTAATCTTACTAATTTTAAAGGAGGTGTGCATTGCACAAAAAAGTTGTAATTTCACTTTTTATTTTACTGTTTATTGTGGGAATTTCTTTCTCCCAGATTCAAACAGGAAATATTTATGGAACTGTTGTAGATGAGAACAATAAGCCTATTCCTGGTGTTACTGTAACTCTTTTATCTGACCAGGTTGGAAAGATGACTACAATTACAACAGCCAAAGGAGTATTCAGATTCTTATCCCTCCCACCCGGAAAATATACTGTTATTACTGAATTATCAGGTTTTTCGACAGTGAAAAGAGAAAATATTACTGTGAATGTTGGCTCAAATGTTACTCTTAAACTTAAAATGGTACCAAAGACATTAAAAGAAGAGATCGTTGTAAAAGCGACTCCTCCGGTGATAGATACAAGAAAAACTACAATGGCCACAAACTTAACAAGTGAGGAACTTCAAGCACTTCCGACAGCAAGAGACCCATTTGTCATAATGGAACTTACCCCGGGAATTGTTATGGACAGGGAAAATGTCGGAGGTTCGGAATCCGGCCAGCAGTCTAATTTTGTTTCAAGAGGTGTAGGAAGAATGGGAGCAAACTGGAATATGGACGGAGTTAATGTCACCGATCAAATTGCTGTCGGAGCTGCTCCTCAGTATTATGATTTTGATAGTTTTGAAGAAATACAGATTCAAACAGCAGCAAACGATATTTCAGCTTTTGCAGCAGGTGTCCAGATAAACTTTGTTACAAAGAGAGGTAGCAATAAGTTTTTTGGTGGTGGTAGAACATATATAACATCAGAATCCTTCCAGAGTGATAATATGACACCTGAGCTTGAAGAAGCAGGTTTGCAACAGGGGAACAAAGTTCACTATATCGGAGATTATGGTTTGAATTTTGGTGGTCCTATTATAAAAGATAAGGCATGGTTCTGGATCGGAGGAGCCTATCAGGATATAAGAAAATACTTGATTACAGGTGATATTCAAAAACAGGTTTTGAGAAACTTTGAAACAAAAGTTAACCTTTCTTTGGGAAAGCACAGAATTGAGACCTTTTTTAATTGGTCAAACAAGACAGTTAATGGAAGACAGAGTCATAGCCCTCTCGATGCATGGGAATCAAGATACAATCAATCAGGACCACATCCATTCTATAAAATACAGGATGAAATCACTGCTTCGGATAGTCTGTTTCTTTCCTTAAAGGCAAGCTATTTTGCCGGTGGTTTTAAGCTTGAGCCAATTGGACCTGTGGGTGGTATTGCTATATATGACAGAGCTCTTGACAGATATTTAGGTACTTATAGAATGTCAGACTACAGAAGACCTCAGTACTTTGCTCAATTTAAAGGAAACTATTATAAAGAAAATATATTGGGAGCTGATCATGAAGTAAAGTTTGGTGTAGAATATAAATATTCCCCGGGACAAAGAACCAGAATCTATTATTCACAGAGACTGTATTATAAAGATTATGAAGCTCATATCCCCTATAGAGCATATTTTTATAGAAATTCTGATTATGATTATGTTCTCTACAGATTGGGTGCTTTTGTACAGGATACAATAAGTTTTAAAAAATTAACTGTTATAGCGGGATTAAGGTTAGACAGGCAAAGTGGATGGGTAAATGAGTTGCATGTTGATGGAACCCATGTTGATTGGGCAGGGGAGTATAATCTTCCGGCAGTTACTGTTCCAAAAACAGAATTAAATTTTGCCTGGAATACCCTTCAGCCAAGATTTGGCTTAATCTATGATATAACGGGAGATGGGAAAACTCTCTTTAAATTTAACATAGGTCTATACAGTGAACATATGAGCTCTACCTTCCTCTATAATCTTGCTTCAACATATGGATATGGTTATACCTATTGGAATGATGCTAATGGAGATGGAGCTGTTCAGGTAGATGAAATAGGGAAGATCAAAATAAGAGATTATTTTAAAACTCTTTCTCCCGATGAACTTTATGACTCGAACCTTACCTCTCCAAGACTTCTTGAAATAACAACAGGTCTTGAAAAAGAATTAATGGAAAATTTTTCAGCCGGTGTAAGCTTTATTTATAGAAAGCATTATAATAGCTATTGGACTCTTTATTATATAAATGATAATGGAACACTCAGACTTCCTCAACCGGATGATTGGGTGATTGGTGGATATATTCCCGAACAGTATGGTGGATATGCATGGTGGGAATTAAAAGATGGTCTTGAAGAATCAACTCAGACCTGGACAGTAAATAGACCGGACTATTATACAAGATACACTGCTTTTGAAATCAGGTTTAAGAAAAGACCATCTGCTTCAAGCAAATTAATGCTTGATGGATCTTTCACCTATCAGGATTGGAGAAGATACTATCCTACAAGAGCTTCTTACAATGACCCAACAGGACACGAACCAGTTGACCTTTATAATGGCAAATATGCTGGTTACGTTTCATACAGTAGTGGAGCATCAAAGGCTTCTATAAATCCAAGATGGATGGCAAAATTGGGATTTGTCTATCAACTCCCCTATGAGATCAATTTTGGTGGCACCTTTATAGCAAGAGATGGTTATATTCTTCCGAAACATTATGTGGATCTGGATGTTTCAAGAAATGGTATAGATGATCATCCTTCTGTATTGATAGCAGAGTATGGAACATACAGATTACCTAACTTCTACATGTTAAATCTCAGATTGGAGAGAAAATTTAAAATTAAGAATGTAAAGCTCTATCTGACTATTGATGGTTTTAATATCTTTAATGCAAATACAATACTCTCCGAAGAATACAATGTAACAGCTAAAAATTATGGAGCTCCTTTGCAGATCATGAATCCGAGAATCTTCAGGTTCGGAATAAGGTTTAAATTTTAAAAAAAGCTGAAAGTAAAGATAGAGAGGAGGGATTGATTCCCTCCTCTTTTTTTTATTTTAGATGGCAAAATTAATTGAAATCTGGGAAAGGGAATTAGAAATTCCTATTAGTTATGTGGACTTTGAGGGTAAGATAAGACTTGATTCTATCTTTAATATTATGCAGAATGAAGCTCTTAATCATTCTGAAAAAATAGGTGTTGGTTTTAAAAAATTCTTAAAGGATAACCAAATATGGGTTTTAACATGGGCGAAGATAAAAATTGATAAATATCCAAGGTTTGAAGAAAAAATAGTGTTAAAAACATGGTTAAGGGAGCAGTATAGATTATTCACAATAAGGGATTTTTTATTTTTGGATGAGTTCGAAAAGGTAAATGTGAGAGCCTCAACAGGCTGGCTTCTTCTTAATGCAAAAACAAAAAGACCTGAAAGACCAAAAGATCTTCCGGAAACAGTTAAATTCTTATCTGGTAAAAAAGCATTAAAGGAGTATCCTAAAAAGTTAAAGGATTTTGAACATTATGAAAAAAAAGGTATTAAAAAGAAAATTCTATATACTGATCTCGATCTGAACAACCACACCAATAATTC
>JALXDT010000247.1 GCA_027070475.1 Candidatus Aminicenantota bacterium
AAATATAATATAATTAAACAATGGAGGTTAAAATGAAAAGAAAGTTTTTGCTTTTATTATTAATTGTTATCACATTAAGTGTTGCGGTTTATTCGGATTTTGTAGTTATCGGTGATGTCAGAATTCAGGAAGAGGTAAGGCCGGTTATTCCTTTAAATGATATCTTTTTATATAACATTGAACAAATTAATATCTTAAAGCCTGATTATGTTTTTGTTGTAGGTGATTTAATTTACGGATATACAAAGAATAAAGAGGAATTAAACAATCAATGGAATGGTTTTTTTAAAACAATAAGTTTCTTAAATTCAAAATACTATCTTGTGAATGGAAATCACGATACATCAAGCAATGAAGTTGGAGAAGAGGTCTTTAAAAAGAGAGTGGGTGAACTAAGATGGGTAAAAAGATTTAAAAACAAGCTATTTATTGCTTTAAACACAGAGGAAATTTCACATGTATCTGAAATATCCGACGAACAATTCCTCTTTTTAAAAAATGCACTGAAAAAATATAAAAGGGTTAAATACAAATTTGTTATGCTTCACAAACCTTTATGGTGGAAGAATTATGATGAAAACGACTGGTTCAAAAGAATACATCCATTGTTAAAAAAATACAAGGTAAATGCAGTATTTGCAGGTCATTTTCATGAATATGAGTACAGAAAAATTGATGGGATTGAATACATTGTCACCGGCGGAGGTGGTGCTGAGCTTGGAGATGAAAGTTACAATGGAGCCATTTATCACTTCTTATATGCTAAAGAGAGTAAAAATGGAATAGATTTTTATGTTGTTTCAAACAGGGGTTTGTTAAAAAAAGATTTTGTAACCCCTGAGAAAAAAGAGAGATTAAAGGATTATATTTATTCATTGATGCCTGAAATTAAAATCAAAAGGGAGATTCCTTATGAGATTAAAATTACAAATCCATTCAATTCAAGGCTTAAATTCAAAATATCTTACAATGATAATAATTACTACTTTACTTCAGGTTTTAATAAAGCTGAGTTTGAACTACTGAAAGGAGAGGAGATAAATATAAAATCAATATTAAGGTATAAGGGCTTTGACAAAAGAAGGATTTATCCTATTCCCTCTTTTACTGTTGAAACTCTTGATATAAATAAAAAAACTTATTTTAAAAGAAATTTTGAATTCAAATTGGATGATAAATACTTTATAGATAAACTGATAGTGTTAAAACCAGTTAAGGCAAAGGATTCAAAACGGAATTATTTGTTTGATGAACCTGAAAAAAATTATGATAAATTGATTGAATTGTTAAAGAATAATTCTGTTGAAATAAGAGCTGACAAATTCCATGTTTTTAATATTGAAAATGATCTTTATCCTAATTCAAAGGTATTGAGTTTTGTTAAATTCACAATTAATAGTGAGGTTGAAAAGGAATTGACCTTGATATTTGAAGGTTATCCTATGGATAAAATATTAATCAATGGAAAATTGGAATATGAAAATACCAATAACAATAAAGTTATTGAGCTTACGAGAAAACTAATGAAAGGTGAGAATGAAATAATTTTAATTTTTGATAAAAACAGGTCTCTTAGAACATTAAGAATAATGAAATTCTAAAAATGCAAACTTGACCTTAATTGTTCTGTATTCTATAATCATCATTAATATTTAGGAGGAGAAATTGGAAAAAATCAATAAATTCTTTCTTACATTCTTTTACACAGGATATCTACCGATAGCACCGGGTACATGGGCCTCCCTTTTTACTTCAATTATAGTCTTTTACACATTTAAACACTTACCCTTTACCCTATATGTCTTTATATTTTCGGCTTTTTTTATAGTGGGAAGCATTGGAGCTGATATAATCACAAAAAAATATGAGATAGAGGATCCGAGGTGGATTGTTATTGATGAAGTAATAGGGATGATGATAACATTGCTTCCCCTTTACTATAATACTGTATTTAATTATAAGGTATTTATAGCCGGATTTTTCCTTTTCAGAATTTTTGATGTTATAAAGCCCTTTCCTGTAAGCTGGGCTGACAGAAATATTAAAAATGGCTGGGGAATAATGTTAGACGATGTATTGGCCGGGATCTATTCTGCAATAATTTTATATCTTATAAGGGGGTATCTTGTATGAGGGCTGAAATTATTGCTGTTGGCTCGGAGCTTTTAACTCCCTACAAACTGGACACAAATTCCCTCTACCTTACCGAAAAGCTTCTTGAAGTGGGTATAAAGGTTGCATACAAAACTGTGGTGGGAGATAATAGAGAGGACCTTTACAAAGCAATAAAGGATGCTTCAAGAAGGGTTCCTTTGATAATATTAACCGGAGGGTTGGGACCCACGGAGGATGATATTACAAGAGAGGTTGTGGCAAACTTTCTTAAAAAAGAGCTTATTTTAAAGGAAGAGATAATAGAAAAGATTAAGAGACATTTTGAAGTGAGAGGAATAAAGATGCCTGATATAAACATAAGGCAGGCTTTTGTGATAGAGGGAGCAATTGTTATGGAAAACAATGTGGGAACAGCTCCTGGTCTCTGGATAGATGAAGAGAGGATTAAGATAGCTTTACTTCCGGGACCGCCAAAAGAATTAAAACCAATGGTTGAAAATTTTCTGATAAATGAATTGAAAAAGTATGGCTCATACAACTATTATTCAAAAACAATGAGGATAGTTGGGCTCACAGAATCAGAGACAGAAGAAAAAATAGAGGATATTATATCCGGGCTGAAAAATCCGTGGATAAATATTTTAGCTATACCGGGTCAGATAGAGATAAATATTTTAGCCAGAGGAAAAAATTCAATTGAAGAGGCAGAGGATAGAGTTAATGAAGTTTTTAACAAAATTCTTGAAAGATTGAAGGATTATGTTTTTACGCTTGATAAGGAAAGCCTTGAAGAAGTGGTAGGCAGATTATTAAAGGAAAGAGGTGAAACACTATCTGTGGCCGAAAGCTGCACAGGAGGACTTCTTTCAAACAGAATCACAAATATATCGGGAAGCTCAACCTATTTTGAAAGAGGGGTTGTGACTTATTCTAACAATGCGAAAATGGAAATTTTAGGAGTTAAAAGTGAGACATTAAAAGAGCATGGCGCTGTCTCAAGGGAAACCGCACTTGAAATGGTAGAGGGAATAAAAAAACTTTCAAAAACAGATTACGGTTTAGCCATAACAGGCATAGCAGGTCCCACCGGGGGAAGTGAGGAAAAACCTGTCGGAACTGTATTTATAGCCCTTTCAACTCCACAAAAATCAGAAGCTTTCAAATACAGATTCATAGGAGACAGGGAGAAAATTAAGTGGCAGTCCTCTCAGCAGGCTCTCTATCATCTATGGAAATATCTTAAAAATGGGTGATACTGTATTTCTGTCTCTGGGCTCAAATTTAGGGGATAGAAAAGCTTATCTGAAAAAAGCTGTAATACTTCTTAAAAAAGCGGGAGTGAAAATATTAAAGGAATCATCAATTTATGAGACAGAACCAATGTATTATGAAAATCAAAACAAATTCTTAAATCAGGTGATAAAAGTTGAAACAGAGCTTTCTCCTTTTGAGTTTTTAAAACTTATAAATAGAATTGAAAAGGAGTTGAAAAGAGAGAGAATTATTCCTAAAGGACCGAGGACAATAGATATTGATATTCTTCTCTGGGAGGATAAAATTGTTGAAAGTGAAGAGCTTAAAATTCCCCATCCTCTTATGCTTGAAAGGGATTTTGTCTTAAAACCTTTGCTTGAGATTGAGGAAAATATTTTTCATCCTGTATATAAAAAAAGGATAAAGGATATTGTTAGAGGAAAATAGTTTTTCGGCTTTTTTCTGTGATGTCATGTTGGGGGATGTCGCAAAGTGGCTAAGAATATTAGGAGTTAAGGTAATCTATGATAACAAAGCTACTGATGATGAGATTGTTTACAGGTCAAAAAGAGAAAATCTTCTGATTCTTACAAAGGATAGAGAGCTTTCAAAGAGAAAAAATATAAAAGTTATTCTGATTGAAAAAAATAAACTTGAAGATATGATAGTAGAGGTTTTTGAAAAAACAGGAGTTAATTATTCTGAAATCTCTCCATTTAAATACTGTCCACTCTGCGGGGAAAAGCTCGAAAAAAGAGAAAAAGAAGAGGTTAGATGGTTTATTCCTCAGAGAGTTTACGAGGAATTGGATGAATTTTTTGTCTGCAATAATTGCTTTAAAGTTTATTGGAAGGGAACTCATTTTAAAAAGATAATGGAAAAACTTGAAAGTATAGAGGAAAAATTTAAGAAAGCTTCAATTAAAACTATATAACTATTAATTTATGCTATACTAAAAAATGAAGAAAATAATTTCAGTAATACTGTTTCTTTTTTGGTTCGTTTTTATTAGTTTTGCTTCCAGTACTGACCTGGTTCAGCTTGCCTGCGAGCCGCTTTATCTCGCGCTTGTGCATGAGCAGCTTGCGCTCCCGCATGGGCTCGTGGTTTAGCTGGTTGGCCCAGGGGTACTCCGCGATGTGGCAGCCCACGAGGTACATCT